>JAGRPB010000165.1 GCA_020439945.1 Verrucomicrobiia bacterium | reverse complement strand
AAAGCTGAACTAATTCGGCAAGCGCTTTTGTGACAGAAAAGCAAGAAAGTGGCGGAAGAGGGGTGGGGATCGAGGATCGAGGGGTGAGTTTGGTCAGAAACTCGGGGAAAACCTTCGTTTCGCCCGATCTCGATAGCCCCTCTCCTCTCTTGCGATTCACCATTAGCTGACCTAATAACAAGGCGGCCACTCGATCCTCGATCCACGCCCCTCATTCCTCGCCAAATGCACATCGAAACCCTCAAGGTCTTCTGCGATCTCGTCGAGACCGCCAGCTTCTCCGAGGCGGCCGAGCGCAACGGCGTCACCCAGAGCGCCGTCAGCCAGCAGATCAAGGGGCTGGAGGATCGCTTCAGCGTCGTGCTGGTCGAGCGCGGGCGACGAAATTTCTCCGTTACCCCCGAGGGCGAAGTCTTCCTCCAGGCCGCGCGGGAGATCGTCGATACCTACCGGGGCATCGAGTCGAAACTCCAGCAGATGCGCGACGTCGTCGCCGGTCCCCTGCGTGTCGCCACCGTATACAGCATCGGCTTTCACGAGCTGCCGCCCTACCTCGAGCACTTCCGCGCCCAGTTTCCCGAAGTCCAGCTCACCGTCCAGTATCGGCGGTCGAACCAGGTCTACGCCGACGTCCTCGAGTCCAAGGCCGACCTCGGGCTCGTCGCCTATCCCCAGGAGCGCAAAGGCATCGAGGTCGAGCCCGTGTGGAAAGACCGCCTCGTCCTCATCGCCCCGCCCCAGCATCCCTTCGCCAAGAAGAAAAAGATGGGCCTCCGGGAGATCGATGGCCAGCGCTTCATCTCCTTCGAGCCCGACCTGCCGACGCGGAAGGCTCTCGACGAACTCATGCGCGAAGCCGGCGTCCGGGTGAAGGAAGTCGTCGAATTCGACAACATCGAGACCGTGAAACGCGGCGTCGCCATTGAGAACGCCCTCTCCATCGTCCCCAGCGAATCCGTCGATGCCGAAGTCGCCGCCGGCGCCCTCTGCCGCATCGATCTTGAGGGTCGCCACCTCTGGCGCCCCCTCGGCGTCATCCGTCGCCGCAGCAAAGCCATCACCTCCCCCATGCGCGAACTCGTGGCCTTGTTGAAAGACGGGAAACCGGAGTGAAAATCACCCTTCCCAAATTCCCGCCCGGCGCTTAGCTTCTAACTATGAACGTCGACGAGATCACACCCGAAGCCCTTCGGTTGCCGCTCAGAGATCGCGTCATGCTGGCCGCGTCCCTTTGGGAGAGCATCGAAGATCCCTACGCTCTCGCCGCCGATCTGAATGACGAGGACGCCGTCGCCCTGGCGCTGTCCCGGGATGCCGAGCTCGAGTCCGGAGCTACCGCTCCGCTGTCTCATGGCGAGCTGATGGATCGCTTGAGGAAATGAGGATCGAATACCATCCGGTCGTCCCTCGTTTTTGAATGATCGACGATTGCGAAGCCATCCGAGTAACCGTGGTAAAACACGAAAAGCGGCACCCGGCATTCGGACTCACCCGACGCTGACCCAAGTGGGCAGTCGTTCATCGACCAAAGAGGGTAGAGTCCGCGACCTGACCCTGTTGAGTCGGAGACTAAAGAGGGTTAGGTGGGACGAAATGTGCTTCTGAGCACTGAGAAACTCGAGGCCGCCGAAGATTCCGATCCCTTTGATAAAACCCGCCCTCCTCACGATCGTCCGATAAGCCCCGGCGTGATTGGCTCCGCCTGCCTTTGGGCTTGCCAATGACCTCTCTCTTAGGCTAAGCCTATGCATCGTCCGAAATGTTTCGGAATGTAATAACTACCTGTTAGCCAAGAGCAGAAGAGCGCCATGAACATCGTGAGAATCACAGCGGCGACCATGCTGCTGATCTGTGCGGGGTGCGTCAGCGAGGAGTCGGACGTGGGTGAGGTGCCACGACCCTCGACCCCATGCCGCAAGCCCACCTTCTGGATCTGGTTCCACCCAGAGTATCGTGGTGGCGACGATCCCGATATCACGATCACGGAACTCGATGGTGACGTGACTGTAGAAGTGGGAGATGTGGAGCGGGTGATTCCTCGTACTGGCGAATACGCGCAGCTACGCGACATGATTCTAAGATCTCCCCAGTGGAGGGAGGATGCGGAGACGCCATATTCACCGATGCCTTGGAGCGGACCACCACGGGATATCCTTACCATCAGGCACAGGGAGTCCGGGCTGAACCTGCAGGGAGAGCGCGTTCCCGCTGAATGGAAGAAGCGCATTCTTCGACTCTCTCGTGGTGTTGGCACCACAGAAATGGCTAACAAGACGCAGTAGCCAACCCTCTCCCGGCGGCACAGTTCGTGCTGCTCCGCTTCGCTTCGCTGGCACGCCCAGTGCCTCTGGTCGGGTTGGCTATGCTTTGACGTTCAAAACTCACACCCCCTTCCCCCGCCGCTTGCGTGACTTGAGTAGGCTGAGTTGCATGTAATTCGAGAGTTTTTCGGGTTGGTCGGGGTGACGTACGGCGATGGTGAGAAGGGTCCGGTAGTGACAGTCGAGCAGGGCGCGGCGGGTCTTGCGCAGGGCTTCTTCGGCGAAGGCTTTGGTGGCGGAGGCGGTTTCGCTGGCGGCGTAGATACCGGCCCACTCGTCGCGGAGGGCTTTCCCCAGGGCAACGGCGGTGGGATCGAGCTCGGCGGACAAATGCTCGAGTCCGGCAACGAGGGATTCGAGACGTTCGTCGAAGGCATCGGCTGGACAAGCGGGTTGCGCCTCGACACACTCGCGGGGTGCCCCCTTCACCGCATTCGCCGTCTCGCCGAGGCTACCTCATCGCGCTGTTCCTCGGTTACGGCGCGTGGTGGATCGCCTGGGCGATCAGGCCACTGTCGCCGAGCGACTGGCGGCTGGAGAATGTGCTCATCCTTTTCACCGTCGCGGTGCTGATCGTCACGGCGCGGTGGTTCGTGTTTTCCCGAACGGCCTACACGCTGGTGGTGATCTTTGCGGCGATTCACACCGTTGGCGCGCACTACACCTACGCGGAGGTGCCGATCGGGCGCTGGATCGAATCACTCACCGGCCGGTCGCTGCCGTGGGAGCGGAATCATTTCGACCGGGTGGTGCATTTCCTCTACGGCCTCCTGATTCTCTGGCCCTACCGGGAGGCGTTCTTCCACGCGGCCACGCCGAGCCACCCGTTCTGGGGCTACCTGCTGCCGCTGAGTTTCATCCTCTCCACCTCGCTGGGCTACGAGTTGCTGGAGTGGGCGGCGGCGGAGGTCTTCGGCGGCGACCTGGGGATGGCGTTTCTCGGCACGCAGGGCGACGTGTGGGACGCGCACTGGGACATGCTCTGGGCATCGATCGGCGCCGTGCTGGCCACCGCGATCATGATCGCGATTCACGCCACTACCGGCCGCGATTTTCCGAGGGAATGGGCCCGGAATCAGCTGGCTCGCGAAGGGGGAGAGAACGGCGTCACAAGATGAACGAATCGGAACAGGTGGCAGGGATCTCGGCGGCGCGGGCCTACGAGGGGCTGCATGTGCCGGCGATGTTCCTGGAATGGGCGGGACCGATGCTGGAGGTGATCGCCCTGAGGCCGGGCGAACGATTTCTGGACGTGGCCTGTGGGACGGGTGTGCTGGCGCGGGAGGCGTCGGCTCGCGTGGGTGAATCGGGCCGGGTCACGGGGCTGGACCTCGATCCGGGAATGCTGGTGGTGGCGGCGGAACTGGCGCCGGCGGTGATCTGGAAACAGGGCTCGGCGGAGGCGCTGCCGTTTCCGGAGGGTTCGTTCGACGCGGTGGCGTGTCAGTTCGGTCTCATGTTTTTCCCGGACCCGGTCGCAACCTTACGCGAAATGGCGCGGGTGCTGGCGCCGGGTGGCAGGATCGGCGTGGCGGTGTGGGATCGGCTGGAACACTCGCCGGTCTATCCGCGGATCGTGGACTTGCTGGAGAAAAACGCCGGCCCCGAGGCGGCGGAGGCATTGCGGGCGCCTTTTGGATTGGGCGATCGTGAGAAGTTGGAGACACTGTTTGCCGAGGCGGGGTTCGAATCGGTGACCGTGGAGACTCGGATGGGGACCGCACATTTTCCCTCGCTCCGCTCGCTGATGGAGGCGGAACTGCGAGGCTGGCTACCGGTCATGGGCGTGGTGCTGGAAGAGGCGCGGATCCGGCACATCCTGACGGAAGCCGAGAAGGCGCTCGGGGATTTCGTCACGGCGGATGGCGCCTTTGTGTTCGACACTTCGGCGCATCTGGTGACTGCTGGGTATTCGATTTAGCGTTCCGTGAAGAAATTTCTCCCCGCCATCATCGCCGGCATCTTGCTGGTGGCCGCGAATGTCGCGCTGATTTTCCTCGCGCCGGATTGGGTGCGGGAGACGCGCCAGGTGCAGTTGCACGGGGAGGTGATCCACGAGGCGACATCGGCATTCGCCCACCTCCGGGTTCGGGAAAAGGGAAGCGTGCGCAGCCTGATGTTCGTGGAGTCGGACGGCACTGAGCTGATGCAGTCGCGGATCGACCTGGAGAAACCGGAGCACCTCGAGCTGCGCTACAGCCGGGCGATGTTCGTGTCGTTCCTGTTTCGTCCGAACCAGCAGCGAGTCCTGATCGTCGGACTCGGCGGCGGCGGCATGGTCCGGTTCCTCAACGCGGCGATGCCGGAAACCCGGGTCGATGCGGTGGAGATCGACCCGGCGGTGGTATCGGCGGCGGCGGAATTCTTCGGGACCGAGAACGGGCCGCGGACGACGATTCACACCGCCGATGCCTTCGAATACCTCGGCGATCCGGCGGGGCCAAAATACGACGTGATCTACATGGACGCCTTCCTGCGCCCACCCGTCGAGGAGGGCGCCGCCGAGCTGGTGGAGAAGGCACAGCGGCTGAAGACGGCGGCGTTTCTCGAGCAGATCCGGGCGCGGCTGGTGAAAGAACCGGGCGGTCTGGTGGCCTTTAACCTGATCGAGCGCGAGCCGAGCACGCCCGATGATCTCGCCGCAATCCGGAGCGTGTTTCCGTCGGTCTACGAATTTCCCGTCGCCCAGACCGGAAACCTGGTGGTGATCGCCTCGACCGAAGCGGAACGCGTGAGCGCCGAGGAGTTGGGAAAACGCGCCGCCGAGCTGGAAGCGGAAACTGAATGGGCGCGGGAGATCGAGCTGAGGAAGGTGGTGGCGGGGCTGCGGGAGTAGCGGGTGGCGCCTCTGAGTAGCCGCCTTCGCCAGAAGGTGGCCGGTCGAGCGGGGGTCCACGCTCTGGCGAGCGCGGCTACGCAGGCGTCAAAACCGATTCTTCCACATCATCGACTCGACCGGCAGGGGGGTGCGCTCGTTGTACTTGGCGCTCTGCTTGGCCGAGTAGGGCGTGAGAATTTCGCCCTCGACGAGGAAGTAGATGAGCTGGCCGATGGGCATGCCTTCGTAGACGCGGACGGGCTGTTTCACGGAGATTTCCAGCGTCCAGTGATTGCAGAAACCGACATCGCCTTTCCCCGCAGTGGCATGGATGTCGATGCCGAGACGACCGACGGAACTCTTGCCCTCGAGAAAGGGAACGGTGTGGTGAGTCTCGGTGTACTCGATGGTGGAGCCGAGGTAGTTGATCTGCGGCTCGAGCACGTAGCCGTCCTCGGGGATCTCGAAGTGGTCGATCTCGTTGTGCGACTTGGCGTCGAGGACGCGGTTGCGATAGGTGGCGAGATGCTTCGACAGGTGGACGTCGTAGCTGTTCGTGCCGAGACAGCCACGGTCGTAGGGCTCGATGACGATGTCGCCACGCTCCATGGCGACCAGGATCTCGGCGTCGGAAAGGATCATGCCCGGGATCAAACAGGGTTAAGCGCCGGAGTCAACCCTGTTGGGTGAGAAGGATCGAGGATCGCGGGGTGAGGATCGAGTGGATGTCTCGATCTCCGATCCTCATTCCTCGCCCCTCAGAAAAGATTGAACGCGATCACCTCGTCGCCGGGCTTGGGCTTGCGGGCGGTGGGGCTGAACTTGTTCGGGCTCATGAGCACGGCGACGGATTCGTTGGCCTCGACCTGGGTGACCTTGATGAAGCCGACGATCTCGCCGCCGCGACGCACCGCGAGGCGCATTTCGGGAGCGATGTTGCTCTCGGCGCCGCTGTTGATGACGAGGATGGCCCACTCGGCGTTGTAGTCGACGACCTGGGCGAGGGCGGGCTGACGCTTGACCTGTGCCTCCATGGCGGCGACTTCGGCCTCGATTTCCTGCGGGGATTTTTCCACGCCTTCGGCCGGGGCGGCACCAGTCGCGCCTTTGGCGATTTCGTTGCCACCGTTGATTTCGCCCTGGGGACCGAAGGTGGGCATGGCGGGCGAGGGCAGGGGAAGTTGGTCGGGAATCTCGGAGGCGGAAGCATTGGGTCCGGCACCGGGTGTGCCGGAGGGATCGCCCACGGCCCCGAGCGCGCTGCCGGGTCCGGGCTTGGGAATCGGCGGAGGCGGAACCGGTCCGCTCCCGTCGTCTCCGCTGTTCCCGGAGCGGATGCGGTTGAGCTTTTCCTGAAACATGGCGGTCTCCTGGCGAACCTTATCCAGCTCGGCGTTGGTGCGCTGATCGGGAGCGGCATCAGGAGCCGGTTCGGCAAGAAGTTGCTCGGGGATGGGAGGCAGGACGTCTCGCGGCAGGCGGTCGATGGAGCCGACGGGAAAGTCGCCGCTTTGATCTCCCGCTCCGGTCACCTGGCTGATGTCGCCGGTGGGCGGCAGTTCATTCGACGCGGTCGCGGCGGCGGGCGCCGGAGCGGCGTTTGCCTCGGCCAAAGCGGGTTCGGCGGGACGGGCGCCGTGGATTTTCTCCAGCTCGGCGACCTTGTAATCGAGGAAACTCTTGATGCCCACTACGGCCAGGATGACGGCCGCGGCGATGAGGGCGAGCACGGTGGTTTTGTCCCCTTTCATGAGACTGGGAAAATTGACGGGATTGCTGCGGGTGAAACGGGTATGCCGCGGCGACTCGGTGCCCGGCGTGACCGGCACCATACACCAAGCCACGAACGGGAGAAAGCCCATTCCGAACGATCCCGTTCAGCGATTTGCGTCGTTCGTCCCCTCGCGGAAATGGAGAATACGAAAGCTCCAGAATTCCTCGATGCCGGGCAGGTAGGCGCCTTTTTCGAAGACGGTTTCGTCATCAAGCCGGGCGGCGAGATCGGGATTGGCGCGGGCGAGTTCCATGGGACCGCAGAGGTAGAGATCGAGCGGCTTTTTCTCGGCGCGGGCCCGGGCGACGAGGGCGTCGAGGTCGGCGGGCGTTTTCACCCAGACGACGCGGGGATCATAGGTGCGCAGTTGGTTGGCTCCGGAGCCGGCGGCGCCGGTGAGTCGCTCGGCGTGACCCGGAGCGATGGCGGGGGATTCGCCACGCACTTCGACAACGGCCTGGCGCATGGGGTGGCGGTCGTGGGAGCGCTGGGCGATGAGCGAGGCGTGACCGATCCAGCCATAGAAGATGGCGACAACCGCCAAAGTGGCGATGCCTGAAACGGCGGGCCGAAGCGTCGGGGTGTTCTCTGACTTCTTCCTATCGATGAGACTACCGATTAGCTCGGGCACGAAGCCGAGAGCGACGACAAATGCGATCGCGAAGTAGAGCGCATACCAGCCATAGAAGGCGAGTTCGGACCGAGTGTTGTGAAGATAGATGAGGCCCGCGGCGAGGGCGAAGCTACCGAATAGGAGGCGGGCGGATCGGCTGCGAACGCAGGCGATGATCAGGCCAATGATGAGCAATGCCGGCAAGACGATCTCAAAGGCGGTGCTGTAGCCAGCGAACTTTTCCGCGAGGCCGGTAACATCGACGCCGAACTGGAGATCGCGATGCGTCGCGGACCACGGCGCGCCGATCGCGAGGTGACCCCAGAAATCGCGGAAGAACGCGGCATTCATGGGGAACGGCTCGACGTGCGGCGCCTGAATCCAATTCCAGATCCGCAGCACGGTGGCGGTCATCATCTGGAGAAACAGCATGGCCCCAAGGACGCAGCTGACAAACCACCGCCAGAGCGAACCGGTGTCGCGCCGCCACGCGAGGCAGCCGAAGGCGATCGCATTCATCGCCACCGCCAGGTAAACGGCTCCGGCGAAGCACAACAGGTAGAGACATTGGCAAAGTCCGAAACCGAGCCACCAGCGCCAGTGGCGGGTGCGCAGGGCGAGGGTCAGGCAGAGGAAAGTCAGCACGATGAACAGCAGCATGGCCGAGTAGCCGCGTGCCTCGGCACCGTAGCGCAGCACCCAGGGATGCAGCGCCAGCATCCAGGCCGAGGCCGCACCGGCGAGAGGGAAGCCCGAGACTTTCAGCCAGAAGGCGAGGGCGAGGATGGTGAGCAGGCCGCTGACAAAGGGCTCGAATCGAATGATCGGTTCGCGAAAGGTCTCGGGATGCGGTTTGGCGAAATGTCGCCAGACCGCATGGCAGATCCGGGCGGCGACGGTGTGAACGACGTGGTTGTTGCCGTTCACGCTGTAGAAAAAGGCGCGGTCCCAGTCGGCGGGATCGAAGACGAGTTCGTCGGGGCCGGCCTCCTTCGCCTGCTTCTTGGCGGTCTTGGTTTGCTTGGGCAGGCTGGGATCCTCGTATTCGCCCCAGGTGAATTTGCGAAAAGCCTGCTCCTCGTCGTTCCAGAGACTGTGACCGAGACGCGGCGCGCGCAGCCAGCCCGCGAAGACGACCGCGAGCAGGGTGACGATCCAGAAAACGCGACCGCTCATGGCGACCCCGGTCCGGGCTCGGGGAGTTTCGGCGGATTTCTGCAGCGGTCTCGCCCACCATTTCGAGACCGCCAGCAGGGCGAGAGCGAGGCCGAGATTGATGGCCGCGCCGAGCCAGAGACCGGCGGAGATCGTGTCGCCGATGGTGAGCGATTCCTTGGCGCGAATCTTTTCGATCACGCCACTGGTCCACGGCGATTCGGCCCGCAGCAGGTAAACGCCGCAACCGATCGCGGCGACAAGAACGGTGCCGAGCACGAGCGCTCCGCCCGCGCCACGGCGCGCCAGCCAGCGTCGCCACGCGGGCGGCGTCGCTGAAGGAGCGGAGGTGGGGGAATCGGAATTCACGGAGCCGGAGGATGCAAAGGCCCTCCATCTTTCCCCCAGAAATCCGAAAATGTCACCGAGAAGAACGCGTCTAAAGAGGGCCGCTATGACAGAGCAAACCTTTGGCCCCGCAAGGTTTTGCGTCTAAATTTGTCATTCGTCCCTCCTCCGTTGCGGTTGAGCCGCGAATCCATTTTCTCAGTATTTCCATGCCTTCTCCCGACAGCCTCCCCACTGTCAGCACGCAATTCCTCTCGATCACCGACGAGGCCGGTCCGTTCACCTTTGCCTCGGGCGATACGGTCGACTCGCTGACCGTCGCCTACGAAACGTGGGGCGAACTGAACGCCGACAAGTCGAACGCGATTTTGCTGTTCCACGCGCTGTCGGGAAATCAGCACGCCGCCGGTTTTAATCCGGCGGTGTCCGAAGTCGGCGATCGCTGGACCGAGGATTGCCACGCTGGCTGGTGGGATGCCTTCATCGGACCTGGCCGGGCGCTGGATACGGATCGCTTCTTCGTGATCTGCGCGAACTACGTCGGCGGATGCTACGGCTCGACCGGGCCGGCGTCGATCAATCCCGCGACCGGCAAACCCTGGGCGTCCGCCTTTCCCCACATCACCGTGGGCGACGTGGTGCGTAGCCAGGCACGCCTGCTCGACGTGCTGGGAATCGAAAAACTCCACGCCGTGGTTGGACCGTCCACGGGCGGCCTCGCCTGCCAGAGTTTCGCCACGCAGTTTCCCGAGCGAGTCGGCATCGTCATTCCCATCGCCACCGGGATGCGGACCACGGTGCTGAACCGCATCTTCCTGCTGGAGCAGATCCTTGCCATCGAGACCGATCCGAATTTCCGCGGCGGCAACTACTACGAGGACGGCGATCACCCGACACTCGGGCTGGCCCTGGCGAGAATGATCAGCCACAAGTGCTTCGTGCACCTCGACGCCATCGAGCGCCGCGCGCGAAGGGACGTGCGCCAAGCCGATGATCACTTCGCGTGGTATTCCGTCGCCGACCAGGTGGAGAGCTACATGCTGCACCAGGGAAAGAAATTCGTGAAGCGCTTCGACGCGAATACCTACCTGCGTATCTGTGAAATGTGGTCGCGCTTCGATCCCGTGACGGAAGGCGGCGCCGAAAACCTGACCGAGTTGTTTCATCGTTCCCGCGACGCCGGGCATCGCTACCTCGTGTTTTCCATCGACGAGGACTACTGCTTCTATCCCGAGGAACAGGCCCACCTCGTCCGCGAGCTGAAGGCCGCCGAGGTTCCCGTCATGCACATCACGGTGCACTCCGACAAGGGTCACGATTCCTTCCTGCTCGAGCCCGAACTTTACACCCCGCACCTCAGCCACCTGCTGACCAACGGCGGACCGGCGCCGGGTTTCGAGGTGGATTGATTGAAGATCGGGATGATGGAGCGCGGTCAGCGACCGCGCCTACAGGCTCGGCCGATGTTTGGAGGACAATCGGAGGCGGAAGGAATCACTCGGTCGATGGAATAGGAAGAGGACGAAGAATAGGAATAGGATTCTCCGAAGTTGGGCTCTTCAAACTCAATCCTCTCACTCACTTCGCCCCGAGGTAGCGCGACAAGGAGCGCAGCACCGATTCCGCCAGCTTCGGCGATTGGGCAAAGGCGCGATGTAACGCAGGACCGGGAATCTCAAGCACGTTGCCGTCTGACAAGGCGCGGACCGTGGCGGTGGCCTTGATGCCGGACACGGCGCCGATCTCGCCGAACACCCGGCCGCGACCGAGTTGCGCGACCGGCTCGGACTCGCCATCGATGAAGACGCCGAAATCTCCCTCCGTCGCCGCGAAGAGACTGCCGCACTTTTTTCCCTGCTCGATCAGGTCCGTGCCCGCTTCGACCGGGCGCTCCTTCATGCCCGACGCCAGGTCGCGCAGGATCTCCTCCGGCGCGTCGGCGAAGGTGTCGTTCTGCTGCAGCAGCGATACGATCTGGTCAACGGTGTGCATCGTGGATTCCACGGTCGCGGGTTCGAGAAATAGCCCGGAACGGGTCAGAAATCACGTCTTTTTCCAGTGGCGACGCCTCGCGCTTTCCCGGAAGATGGCGCCATGACCGAAGATGCTGAAAATTTCCTGTTCGATTTGTTGAAGACGCCGAGCCCGACCGGGTTCGAAGCCCCGGGCCAGCGGAAATGGGCCGGCTACCTGCGCGGATTTGCCGATTCGGTCGAAAGCGACAGTTACGGTAGCGCGTGGGCGACGGTGAAGGGGAACGATCCCGATGCGCCGACGCTGATGCTGGAGGCGCACGCCGACGAGATCGGATACATGGTTCGCCACATCACCGACGACGGTTACCTGCGGATCGATCGCATCGGCGGCTCGGACTGGGCGGCGGCGCGCGGAAGGCGGGTCACGATTTTCAGCGATCGCGGCGAAGTGCTCGGAGTGATCGGCAACACCGCCATCCACCTGCGCAATCGCTCCGGCGGAGAAAAGGCACCCGAGCAGCACGAACTCTACGTCGATGTCGGCGCCGCCAGTGCGGACGAGGTGTTGGAAATGGGCATCCGCGTGGGTCATCCGGCGGTTTACACCGATGGGCCCGAGAAATTCGGCAACAACCGGATCGTCGGTCGCGCGCTCGACAATCGCATCGGCGGATTCATCATCGCCGAAGTCCTGAAAGGTCTCGCCGCCAGTTCGCCCCGTCCCGAGTCGACGGTGATCGCGCTCAATGCGGTGCAGGAAGAGATCGGCGGCTACGGGGCGCGGATGGCGGCGCACCGACTGCGGCCCGATGTGTGCGTGGTGCTCGACGTGACCCACGCGACCGATTCGCCCGGCATCGAGCATGACAAGCACGGGAAGATCAAGCTCGGCGGCGGCCCGTCGCTGACCCACGGCACGGTGAACCATCCCGAAGTGGTGAAGCGCCTCATGAGCGTGGCCGCCGACGCCGGCATCCCGCTTCAGCACGAAGCCTCATCGCGATCGA
>JAGRPB010000164.1 GCA_020439945.1 Verrucomicrobiia bacterium | reverse complement strand
CGTTTCTCGGGCGAATTTCGCCATCGCGGCGATGACTTCGTCGGCGGGAGGAAGCCGGAATTTCGGAAGGCCGAAGGTGGTTTCCATGATGACCGTGTCGGCATGGAGCACTTCGGTCGGCTCGGAAGCCAAGGCACGCCGCAGTTTGAAATCGCCCGTGTAGACCAGCGTGGCGCCGTCGCTCAGGCGCTCCACGCGCAGCTGCGCCGACCCGGCGATGTGTCCGGCGGAGAGAAATCGGAGCCGGAAACCGTCGCGTTCGATGGATTCGCCCAGCGGTGCGTCGAGAAAAGTCGCGCGCTTGGCGCCGAATCGTCCCTCGATGAGACGGCGGGTTTCCGTGGAGCAGACAATGCGCCGGTGAGCCGCGAAGTGATCGGCGTGGGCGTGGGAAACGAACGCGAAATCCTGCGGCCGATGCGGGTCCAGACACAGGTCCAGCTCCGGCAGAAACGGATGTCCGTCGGGTGCCTGAACGATGATGGGAATTTCGAGGGAAGACATGGGTTTTCGGCGCTGATTCGAAAAAGTCCGCTTTCCCTAGACAAAGCTGGCTTTTTCTGCGTGACTTGCGGCGAATTTGTCCGAAGGATACGTCGAGCAAGGAAACATGAATCGTCTATCGCGTCTCTTTCTACTCGCAGGGCTTCCGGCGATGGCCCTGTCGTTGGTTTCGTGTGCGTCCAACTCCGGGGGAAGCGGAGTGGCGACCATCACGAAGGTCAATCCCTACTACCTTCAGCCCGGGAAACGCATTGAAACTCAGGATGCGATGATTTCTTTCGAGCAGCGCCACTACATTCACGGCGCGGTCTCCTCGGAGGATTTCCTCGGCAAGTTTGGCCACTACTTCACGGTTTTCTGGAAGACCAAGGCCAAGGGTTCCGATTACACGGTCAAGCTGGAGTACACCCAGGCGAATACGGGTCCGGAAGTGCACGTGAAAGAAGTTCAGGTGCCGTCCGCCAAATCGCGGAACACCACCAAGCTCGAGGTGGTGGGCGACGAATACAACACCAATGGTCCGGTGACTTCGTTCAAGGTGTCTCTTGTCTCCGGTGGCGAAACCGTCGCCGAAAGTCGCTCATTCCTGTGGAAGTGAGTATGACCGCCGGTCATTCCGAACCGCTGGAAGTCGGCGGCAGTGAATGCGAGCGAGGGGATGATCCCGATCCGCTCCCCCCACGTAACATTCTCAGGTGGCGAGATTCCGTCCCGGGGCGTATGTTCACTAGTTTTCATCGCGTTACGGTTTCGAATCCCGTGACAAGAGTAGGTATGAGTGAGTTTTCGCGAATTCTGCGAATCCGGTGAGTGCCCCTGGTTCCATCTTGGTGGGATGTTTCGGCGACGTGGCCTGGATCCGCGTCGAGGGAGCGGGTTCCCATCAAAACAGCGACCGCCTGCGCGACTTCGCACGGCGGCGCATCGCCGATGGCACGACTTCCTTCGTCATCGACTTGGCGAATTGCCCGACGATGGACTCGACCTTCATGGGCACGTTGACGGCGCTGGCGCTGGAGTTGAAACGACGCGGTTCGAACACGGCCGGGATCGAAATCCTGAACGCCAACGAGCGGAATCGCCAATCGCTGACCAAGCTCGGTCTGCAGCACCTGATGCGGATCGATGAAACCGGCGATTCCTGGCAGGAAGAACGCGAACTGGTGGCGGAGAATCTTTCGCGCCCCTTGACCACCGCCGGACTGGACCGGCAGGAGCGGATCGAGATGGTGCTCGAAGCCCACGAGGCACTGGTAAAAGCCAATGCGGAGAATCGTTCGCGTTTTCGCGATGTTCTTGAATATTTGCAGCGGGACCTCGAGTCCAACTCTGCTTGATGGCAATCACCAGGAACCCGGCCGGGACGACTATCCGGGCGGGCGGGATCGATTGTCGCCTCTGATCCATGCAGCACGTTTTCTATGCCATCGCTATCTGCGCCATTTTGGTGGTGGCGGCGTTGTTGCTCCTCCGGCAACTGCGCGCGACCCGGCTGGCGAAGCAGGAATGCGAAGCCATCGAGGGCGAGGAGCGCCGCATGTTCGAATTCCTCCACGGGCTCGGCGAATCCCTTCAGGTAGACAGTTCGCCGCCGAACATGCACCGCTACATCGTCAACGGGGTCGCGGATGTCGTCGGCGCTGACGGAGGCATTCTCTATCTTTTGGACAATCCGGAGAATCCCGAGCTGGTCCCGGTCTTTCAAACCGAACGCGCGGCGCCGATCATCCCCCTGCCCGCCGACCTGTTCGAGTTGGAGGGCCTGCGCCAGAAGCGTCGTCTGCGCAGCTTTCTCCAACTCACCACGGTTCCGCGCGATCATGGTCTGCTGGGGCAGGCATTGACCACGGGACAAACCATTTACGCGGAGAAACTGCTCGAAAGCGACGCGTTCGAGGGAATGGCGAATCCACTTCAGGAAAACTTGGCCACCATGCTCGCCCCGCTCATCTACGGACAAAAAGAGGTCGGGGTTCTCGCCGTCGTAAAGAATGGCGGCCTGAAATTCTCGGCCAACGACCGCGACGTCTTCAGTTCCATCGCCGAGCAGAGTTCCTTCGCGCTCGGGAGCGCCATCATCCACGCGGAGGCGAACGAAAAACGTCGCCTCGAGGACGACCTGAAACAGGCCAGCGAAATCCAGCGCATTCTGCTGCCGAAAAAGCCGCCCGGCCTCCGCGACTATCGCCTCGCCTCGGCCTTCCGCGCCGCCCGGATGGTCAGTGGCGACTACTTCGACTATGTGCCGGTCGACGAACAGCGCTTCGGCGTGGCCATCGGTGATGTCTGCGGCAAAGGCATCGCCGCGTCGCTCATCATGGCGATGTGCCGCAGCACCCTGCGCAACAACGCGGCGGGCAACCTCTCACCGGCCTCGGTGCTCCATGCGGTGAACCGCGCCATCTTCCCGGATATCCGCGAGGACATGTTTGTCAGCCTGCTTTATCTGGTCCTTCAGCATGATTCCGATCAAATCCAGATCGCTCGCGCCGGCCACGAGCCCCCGCTGTTGTTTCGCAAGGAAAGCGGCGAAGTCGAAACGGTTGAACCGCCCGGCATGGCCGCCGGAATCGACGATGGCGAAGTCTTCGAGCGTTCGCTGGTCGACTATCCGCTCACGCTGAAAACGGGCGACCTGCTGCTGCTCTACACCGATGGGGTGATTGAGGCCGCCAACGCCAGCGACGACGAATTCGGCATTGCCCGACTGCGCGAAACACTGGCCGCCAGTGCCGGCCGTGGAGCCAAGGCCGTGGTCGACGCGGTCTCCGAGGCGGTGGCGGACTTTGTCGGCGGCGCGGCGCAAAGCGATGACATCACCTTGATTGCCGTGGAAAAGCGTTGAATATTCGGCGCCCCCGGGTCCTAGGTCCTGTTTCAACGGGCCGATGGAAAACGGTGAGAGTGTCCGACCATGACGAAGAAAGAAGAGAAAGCCGACGAGGCGGTCGATCGGGAAGAAACCGATGTCACCGCGGAAACGCCGGAAGCGAATGATTCGGAAGCCGCCGAATCGGTGGAAAATCCCGCCGAGAGTGCCAGGGCGGAAGCCGACAAATGGCGCGAGCTCGCGCTGCGCAGCCAGGCCGATCTGGAGAACTACCGCAAACGCATGGCCCGCGAAAAGTCCGAGGCCATCCAGTATGCCAACGTTTCGCTGCTTTCCAGTCTGCTACCGGTGCTGGACAATTTCGAGATGGGCCTGATGGCCGCCAAACAGGAAGGCGAGGGCAACATCATCTACCAGGGATTCCTGATGGTGCGGAAACAGATCGAGGATTTCCTCTCCGAGAACGGCGTCCGGCCCATCGAAGCCAGCGGCGCCTTCGATCCGAATGTTCACGAGGCGGTGAAACAGGAACCCCACGACAGCATTCCCGAAGGCGAAATCGTCGCCGAATTGCGACGCGGTTACCGGCTCAACGACCGGCTCCTGCGCGCCGCCAACGTCTCCGTCTCCACCGGCCCGGCAGCGGACTGATCTCCTGCCGATCCTTGATTTCAAATCGGTACGAGCCGACCGAACGGACGAACCCGCCCGATTGATTTTTCCTTTTTCCTTTCCTCCGACCCATGGCGAAACGCGACTACTACGAGGTGCTCGGTGTCAGCCGCGATTCCTCGTCCGGCGATATCAAGAAAGCTTACCGGAAACTCGCGGTACAGTTTCATCCCGACAAGAATCCGGACGACCCCGGCGCCGAGGACAAATTCAAGGAAATCGGTGAGGCCTACGAGGTTCTCATGGACGACCAGAAACGCGCCGCCTACGACCGCTACGGTCATGCCGCTTTCGGCCAGGGCGGACCGGCCGCCGGTGGCGGTTTTGGAGGCGGCGGGTTTCACGATCCCATGGACATCTTCCGCGAGGTGTTTGGCGGCGGTGGTGGCGGTGCGAGTATCTTCGAGGAAATCTTCGGAGCGGCGGCCGGCGGCGGTCGACGTCAACGGGGCATGAAGCGGCCCGGCTCCGACCTGCGCTACGATCTTCCCATCACGCTCGAAGAAGCCGCCTTTGGCACCGAGAAAGAGCTGGAACTGGAGAAATTCGCCTCCTGCGACCAGTGCAGCGGTTCGGGTGCCGCCGGTGGCAAGAGCGACGTCCGCGGCTGCCCGACCTGCGGTGGCGCCGGCCAGGTGGTGACGACTCGCGGTTTCTTTCAGGTGCAACAGACCTGTCCGGCCTGCGGCGGTTCCGGCGAGACCATCGCCAATCCCTGCGGCGGTTGTCAGGGCGAGGGACGGGTCCAGAAGACCTCCCGGATCAAACTGAAAATCCCCGCCGGCATCAGCGAAGGTTCACGACTCCGCTCCAGCGGGAATGGCGACGCCGGACTGCGCGGTGGTCCCTCGGGCGATCTCTACGTCGTCATCCACATCCGCGAGCACGACATCTTCCAGCGCGACCACGCCGACCTCTACTGCGAGGTGCCGATCCCCTTTTCCATGGCCGCGCTGGGAGGCGACCTGGTCGTGCCGACGCTCGAAGGCCAGGCTTCCATCAAGGTCCCCGCCGGCACCCAGACCGACACCGCCTTCCGACTCCGCAGCAAGGGATTGCCCGACTTGAACTCCGGCAAGAAAGGCGACCTGCTGGTGAACGTCCAGGTCGAGGTTCCCACCAAGCTTAGCAAAGAGCAGGAGGCCAAGCTCCGCGAATTCGCCGAAAGCATCGGCGAGGAAAACTCACCCATGCGCGAATCGTTCATCGAAAAAGCGAAACGATTTTTCAAATAGGCCCGCTGGTCATGGACCCAACAGGGTTCTGTCAGCGGTCTAACCCTGTTGAAAGGGAAAACCTCAAGTCCGAATCGCCAATTTCCATACCATTTCCAAATCAAAAAGCTCGAAACCCCGACAGGGATTCAGCTGACCCCGTTTTGAGATTCGATCTTTGCCATTTGGATTTGTTTGGGATTTAGAGCTTAGCAATTAGAAATTTTTCGTCGTGGCCAAACACCGTTTCTACATCGCTCCCGCCGACTGGAATGCCGAATCGCTTGAGCTATCCGGCGACGAATTTCATCACTGCAAGGATGTGATGCGCTGTCGCGAAGGCGAGCGCGTGGTCGTCTTCAATGGTCAGGGCACCGAGGCCGATGTCGAGATCGTTTCGATGGAGGGCGGTTCCGCTTCGCTGAAAATCTGGACCACCTCTCAGACCTCCCGGCCCGGCGCCGCGCTGACGCTTGGCCAGGCCGTGCCGAAGGGAAAGAACATGGACCTGATCGTTCAGAAGGCGACCGAACTGGGCGCGTCGACCATCGTGCCGCTCCTGTCCGAGCGCACCGTGGTCAAACTCGATGCCGACGAGGCCGCCAAGAAACGCGAAAAATGGCAACGTGTCGCCATCGAAGCCTGCAAGCAATGCGGGCAGAACTGGCTTCCCGAAGTGGCGCTGCCGGTGAGCGTGGAGAGCTTTCTCGGTAAGACCGGACCGCACGCCCGGCCCGGCGAACTCCGGTTGGTCGCCGCTCTGACCGAAGACGCCCGCAGTCTGCGCGAGATGCTCGCCGACCGCGAGGACGAAGCAAGTCTCGAGGCCGCGACCGTGCTCATCGGACCCGAAGGCGATTTCACGCCCGCCGAGATGGCCACCGCCCTCGGCAACGGATTCCAGCCGCTGACCCTCGGACCCATCGTGCTCCGCAGCGAAACCGCCGCGATCTACGCGCTGAGCGTGCTGGGGTATGAGCTGATGTAGAATCGACTTCAGTCGATATCGAAGGAAGGAAAGGGTTCGCAGATGTTCCGAAGACGACTGAAGTCGTCTCTACGAGATCAATCAACTTGCTCAAAAACCCTTCGCTATTTGGGAGCAATCGTCTTCTCCATCAGTTTGAGCACCATGATCAGTTGCCCTTTTTCGCCCCATTTCGGGCCGGCGATGAAGACAGGTTGGCGGCGGAGGATGGTTTCGGATTTCAGAAGGACGTGGTCTTTCTGCCAGAGTTGAAGGTGAACGTGGACGCCGCCGCTCTTGTCGGGATGGGTGCCGAGTGAATCGATTTTCAGGAACAATTGCTTCGAGGGCACGATCCAGCACTCGTATTCCTTGAACACCTTCTCGCTGTTCTCGCCGATGAGACGAAAGCTCCGGTGCTCGGGAAAAGCTATTTGGAGCTGATCGAGGAGGTGGTCGGCTTCTTCGGACGCATCGATTTCGGATTCGTCGGGTTGGGCGGCGAACAGGCCGCACCAGACGTCGCAATCGCAGGGCGGTTTTGGGGCTTTTCCCGCGGCCTTTTCGCGTTCCTGTGCATCAGCGATGGCCGCGCCGAGAGCGAGGGTCAGGGCTACACTCAGGGCCATGGATAGGGGAGACGCTTTCAAGGGGAGAAGAAAACCGGTTCTCTCGTTGCTGGAGGAGATCTCTCGAATCGGCGGATCGACTCAAAATCCGACGAGCACGGCGCCGGGCATGTCGTCGCGGCTGCCTTCACGGGCGATGACAGATACGGGTCGGCCAATTTCGTGGGAATCGAGTTGGAAAAGGACCCGATCCACGGCTTTGGCGGTGGCGGTGCGGGTGTCCTCGGCCGGAACGGAGGGCGCACCAATCAGCTGAATGATCGTGGCTTCGGCGTCGGGATTGTAGGCGGTGACGACCGACATCTCCGGGTCGGGAGCATAGGTACTCACAATTTCGGACCGGTCGCCGGGCGTGTTTTTCGTGGCCAGGAAAATGATGCCACCCAGGCAGGCGGCAAATCCAAAGGCCGAGAGCCAGCGCAATTGCTGAAACAGCGGAAAGGTCACGCGTTCCTCACCCGCTTCTTCGGCGACGTCCTCTCGGGCGGCAATCGCCTCATCGCTGAAGACATCACCCTCGATCCTTCGCCGAATCTGGTGGTTGAAAAAATCGGCGTACGGAAGTTCGCGCTCGGCGGGAATGGCGGCGCGCAACTGATCTCCGAGCGCGGCCGTGGCGGCGGCCTCGTCGCGCCAGTCGGGCCGGCTTTCGCCCAGCAGGCGGGCGGCTTCCTCTTCGGAAATTTCGCCATCGATCCAGCGGGTCAGATGCTCTTCCTCGGCGTTGGGTTTCATGGTGATGGGTGCGATTCGGTCAAGCGGTCGGCGGCTCGTTCGGTTCCTTCAGTAAAACATGCAATCGGCGGCGCCACACGGACGGATTTTCGTACTGGCGATCAGTGCCGGCTTCGGTCTCGGGTATGGGCGAGCCATTCCTGCAAATTTTTCCGGGCATAAAAGAGGCGCGACATCACGGTGCCGGTGGAGCAGTCCATGCGTTCGGCGATTTCGTCGTATTTCAGGCCCTCGACTTCGCGCAGCAGGATGGTTTCACGCTGTTCCGGTGAGAGCTTTTCGAGCGCGGCCTGGATCTCGAGCCGCAGGTCGTGGCGCTCGGCTTCCTCGTCGGGCGCATCGACGGATTTCGGCACGGTGGGGGCGTTCTCGGCGGTGGGATCGCCGACGAAGGTCTCGTCGAATTCCCGCTTGTCGACGACGTTCGCCTTTTTCCTCAGCCAGTCGTAGACGACATTGTGGGAGATGCGATAGAGCCAGGTGTAGAAAGCGCTCTTGCCCTGGAATTTCGGGAGGGCCCGCCACGCTTTCACGAACGCATCCTGGGCGAGATCCCAGGCATCCGCGTCGTTCTGCACGAGGTGATAGATCATGGCGTAAATTTTTCCCCGGTATCGCGTGACCAACTGGTCGAAGGCCTCGGGGTCGCCCTTCTGAGCGCGTTCCACCAACTCGTCGTCAGGCGGTCCGATGAATTCTTCGTCGACTTCAACGGGCGCGTTCTCTTCCGAACCGAGCGAGGCTTTGGAAGGCTTGGACGCTGTCCGGTGGGAATTCATTCAGGAGACGATCGAAAAAAGTCGGGGAAAAAGCGAGAGAAGAGAAGGGTTGCCAGAGAAATCCGGTTCTCTTCCCCAAGGGTTACGACGTTGGCGGGGGAATCGGCTTTCATGGTCCGCCCGGCGGCGGAAATCAACCTTTCCGGATGACGATCTCCACGCGTCGATTCAGAGCCTGCTCCTCGACGGTGCCATCGGGATCGACGAGGGGCTGCTTTTTGCCGAGACCCATCACCTTGATGTTGTCGGTCTCGAGCTGCAGGTGCTCCACCAGCCAGTTCCGCACCGCCACCGCGCGTTTCATGCTCAGGTCGAGATTGTACTCGTCCGCGCCGAAACTGTCCGTGTGACCCTCGATCACGAACTGGGCGTCGGGATTGGTCTGCACGAGAAAAGCCAGCTTCATCATGCTGAGCCGGGCGCCTTCCTTCAGCTCAAACTCGTTGTAGTCGAAGAGAATGTCGGTCGGCATGAGGATTTTTTCCTCGCCGGACGGCAAGCCACCACCGGTCCCGCCGATCAGGCCATCCAGCGAGCTGTAGCCTTCCATGAATTTGTCGGCCTCCTCGCCGAAAGCCTTCGATGCCGCGGTCCGGAAGAATTCGTCGGTGTCCACCCCGGTGGTGACATCGTCCTCGTTCAACTCCAGCGTGGTCTGGTCGGTGGCGACCACGGAGGACTCGAGCAGTTTTTCCCGCATGTCCTTGAGATCGCTGCGGAGCACTTCGCCGGCAGAAACATCGATGGTCTCCGCCATGGCGTCGAGGGCCTGTTTCGGGACTTTGGGTCGATCGTTGGTGAACATCTTCGCCGTGTCGACCTCCGGCGTCAGTTTCACCTCCTTGTCGAGGGCGCGCTCCATCAGGTCGAACTCGTCGAGGGATTGATCGACCAGCGGCAGATCGCTCATCTTGGTGGGCTCGATGGGTTCCGGCTTGGGAGCGGGTTCGGGCTCGGAAAGGAGCGACTCCAGCTTGTCGCGATCGATCGTCAGCTGCTTGTTCTTGTTTTCCCAGACGATCTCTTCCTCCTGCGGGCCGCTCAGCCACTCCACTTTTCCGAGTGCCATGTAGAGGCAGACGTGGATGATCACCGAGATCAGCAGCGCGAGCAGGATCCACCAACCAAGGTTCCGGGTCGTTTCAATCTTGAAACTCGGCGGCTGGCGCTGGATCGACTGCCAACTGTAGGAAGGTTCCATGGCGGAGGGAAAGCCGGACACGACCGGCCTGTTTCGGGGTGACGCAATCTATCATCCTTTCCTTCAGCCGGCAAAGCCCGCGATGGCCTCGCCAGCGATTCGTCCGGTGGTCCAGGCGGCCTGAAAATTGAAGCCGCCGGTGACGCCGTCGATATCGAGCACTTCGCCGGCGAAATACAGCCCCGGAGCGAGCCGGCTCTCCATGGTGCGAAAGTCGACCTCCTTGAGCGCCACGCCGCCGCAGGTCACGAACTCGTCCCTGTGCGTGCTCTTGCCGGTGACGGCGAAAACGGACCCGCCGAGAGTTTCCGCCAAGCGCAGATGTTCCTCGCGCGTCAGCTGCGCCCAGCGCTGGTCGTCCCTGATTTTGGCAAAAGCCGCGAGCCGCTGCCAGAGTCGGGACGGAATGCCAAAAGCCGGCCGACCCGCCACCGTGGCGCGCGGGTTCTTCTCCCGATGATCCCGCAGTTGATCCGCGATCGTTTCGACCGAGCCGAGCCCGGTCCAGTTGACCACCGCCTCGAAGCGATAGTCGCGCGCCTGCAACTCGCGGGCGCCCCACGCCGAGAGCTTCAGAATGCCCGGCCCGCTCAGTCCCCAGTGCGTGATCAGCACCGGCCCGCGCTCGCGGAGTTTCGTGCCCGGCACCGAGACGATCGCGTCTCCGACCGAGACACCCGCCAGATCGGTCAACCTTGGGTCGCCCGAGATCTTGAAGGTGAAAAGTGACGGCGCCGCCGGTTCGATGCGATGCCCGGCGTCGGCTGCGATTCGTGCGCCGATGCCCGATCGAATCCCGCCCGTCGCCAGCAGCAACGAACGCGTCTCGATTGCCGGCGCGTCGGCCAGCTCGATACGCCACGTTTCGTTTTGTGGATTTGGAGCCGCCGCGACCACTTCGCAGCGCGTCCAGGTTTTCACCCCAGCCTCCTCAGCCGCCTGACTGAGGCAATCGATGATCGTCTGAGAATCGTCCGTCACCGGAAACATTCGCCCGTCCGCTTCCGTTTTCAGAGAGACGCCGCGACTCTCGAACCAACCCAACGTGTCTCGCGGTCCCCAGTGATGGAACGGTCCGATCAGACTGCGACCCCCGCGAGGGTAGCGCTCGACCAGTTCGCGCGGGTCGAAACAGGCATGGGTCACGTTGCATCGACCGCCGCCGGAAATCTTCACCTTCCCCAGCACCGTCGGCGCTTTCTCGAGAATGACCACTCGCAGCCCCGGAAACGCCTCCGCCGCCGTGATGGCCCCGAAAAAGCCCGCCGCACCTCCGCCGATAACGACGAGATCGAATTGTCGAGTTTCGTGGTCAGGCATTTCCGGCCTCCTTTGGTTGAATCGCGTTCCTGAATCGTCGTTCGCAGTAGCCGAAAAAGACCAGCCAGCCGCACGCAACGGTGAAGATCGCCACGATCACCGGGACCAACCCTTCGGTGAACAGCCTGACGCCAATCATCAGCATCGCGCCCGCGCTCTGGATGGCCAGTTCGATGGCAGTGACCTGCAGGTGCGAGAGTCCGGATCGGACGGCGCGGTGAAAGAAAAACTCGCGATGCCGGTCGGCGGGATTTTTCCCCTGCCAAAGCCGACGCTTCAAAGTGAGCCCGGTGTCCAGCACCGGCCCGAGATGCAGCGCAGCCAGGCACAGGCCCGTCGCCGGATCGATCTCGATCGCCGCGATCACCGCAACCGCCGCCAGCAGGAAGCCCGTCGCGATGCTGCCGACATCACCTAGAAAAAGTCGCGCTCGCGGAAGATTGTGCGGCAGGAAACCCAGCATCGCGGCCGCGAGCGTGAGTTGAAGAGCCACCAAGCCGGTTTGGGCGAAACTTCCGCCCAGGCAGAAAACCGCCCCGAAGCTCAACGCTCCGATTGCCTGCGTCGCGGCGAGCCCATCGATGCCATCGATGAAATTGAACGCGTTGGCGTAGCCCGCCACCCAGAGCCAGAGCAGAAACGCCACCAGCCAGGCCGGACCCCAACCCGCCACCGCCTCCATCCGGAACAACTGCCAGACAAACGCGGCCGCCGCGATGGTGTAGACCACAAACCTCAGCCGTCGCGAACGCGAACGGATGTCGTCGAGAAAGGAGACGAAGGCCACGGCCGCCACGCCCGCCGCCAGGAAACCGAGTCCGGGCAAGGCTTCGTGTGGCGCAAAGAAATACCAGCCGAAAAACGCGATCACCACCAGCAACCCGCCGCCCCGCGGCACCGGTTTCGAGTGACTGGAATAGGCTTGCGGCCGATCCATCACTCCCGTCGCCACCAGAATCCGCCGCAGCCCGAATCCCGTCAGCCAGCTGGCCAGCGCGATTGAGATGAATAGCAAAACGGCAACAAAGAGGGTCAAGTCCGGGAGCAAACAGGGTTGGATGAACGGGCAATGAGTAGCATGCCTTTCCCGGCCGCGCATGTCACGGAGGTGTGGCTCGCGCCACTGACACCTCACGTCGCGAATCGGAAGAGGAGAAAACTGCGGCAATCGACATGCTGAGAGAGATCCCTCTGCTCGCAAGTTCGCTCCTGAAGAACCTAACGCGAACGAGCCAATGGGTAGCGGAATTCGTGAGAATTCCGGCCGTTGCCTCCGATTTCGGAATTCTCACGAATTCCGCTACATGAGTCGCT
>JAGRPB010000163.1 GCA_020439945.1 Verrucomicrobiia bacterium | reverse complement strand
CGATGGGTTTCTTCTCGCCTTTCGATGAACGAACGGCGAGCACCGGGACTTCGGGGTCGGTGAGACCGGCGGGCTTGGAAACCTTGCCGCCGCCCTTGTTGTAACCGGGATTCATGCGGACGGTATCGGTGGTCTCGCCGAAGGGATTCTCGTAGGGCTCGGTCACGAACCAACGGCGGTTGAATGCCTGCTCGTGGTTTTCCCCAACCGCCCAGCCAGCTTCGGCAGGCTCGAGTTTCTCGTAGGCGGCGGCGATGGAGTTGGCGATCTGTTCGGCGAGGAAAATCTGGTAGGCGACCGAGGGATTGGACTGAAAGGCCGGCGTCGATGTCGGGGCGGAGTGAGTGTGGGTGGCGGCGACGGTAAAATTCGCGGCGGGAATCCCGGTTTTGGCGGCGGCGAGGCGCTTGGCGGAATCGGCCAATTCGCGCGGGATGAGGCAGGAATCGACGAGGGTGAAACTGACCAGTTTCGAGTCGTCACCCGCCTGACCCAGCATAAGGGTGCGGCAGTGGATACGCTCCTCGGTCCCGCCGAGAAAGGTCGCCGCCATCGACCCGGCCATCGAGATCGGGTAGTGTTCGGGCAGCGGGGTGATGTCAGTCACGTCGGCCCCGGCGCGGAGATCTGCGCGGGCGGAAAGATGGCTGGCAAGCAGGAGAGCGACAGCGAAAGCGAGGCGTTTCATCCAGGCAGGCTATCGAAAGCGAGCGAGAGATTTCAAGCGTGACGGAGGCGCGATGGCGCTGGCTGATTTCTGGACGGCGGACCTTTGCCTCCGGCTTTCTACGCTTCGCTTCGAATGTGTCCGCCCAAGTTGCCTTCCGGGGGGCAATGGAACCGCCAGGGCGTTCTGAATCATCGTGGGCGGGAACGGAGCCCCGCCCTCCATTTCAGTTTCGCCACCCAGACGCGGTTGTCGGCACCGCGTTCGATGAGTGGGGTGGGATCATGGTGATTCGGCGCGGGAGCCTGCATCCATTCGGTGACGGTGACCCAGGTCTCTTCGTCACTGACCTCGGTGACGCCAAAGTTGCCGAGGCGCGCTCCGTATTCGGGCACGAGAACTTGCTCGCTATCGCGAATGACGTGGAGTTTTTCGGGATCGACCCGCGCGATGAAAAGCGGCGCCCGATGACGGAAGACGTGATCGTTGTCCGCGCCGCGACGAGTGTAGACGAGAAAGAGCGCATCCTGATGCGTGACCCAGTGCTGCTGGGTGTTGTAGTTCCCGAGGTCTTCGCCGTCGTCGAAGGTCCAGCGTTTCGGCTCGGAAAAAGTCTGCCCATCTTCGCTCACGGAAACGTAGCCATGATCGTCATTGCGCATGGTGAGAAAAAAGCGATCGCCCGACTGCGCGAGCGAAGGTTCGTAAAGCCCGCGCTTGATCGGCACGCTCAGTTCGCTGCCGTGATCGACATAACGCAGTTCCTCGCCGTCGAATTGGCAGCGCAACACGGTGACGGCGTAATGGGGCGCGTCGAGTGCCTTGAAATAGACCGGCAACAGGACCTCGCCGTTTTCCAGATCGACTCGCTGCACGCAGCCGGAGCCGCAGTTGACGAATTTCGGATCGTCGGGCATCGCGATCGTTTTCCACGGCGACCACGAGTGCGACTCGGGCTCGTAAACCGCGTAGGCCGATCCGCGTGGCCGGGTTTTCATGACGGCGTTGTTTTCGTAAACCACGGTGTGGCCGGTTCCGAGCAGCTTGCCGGTTTTCGCGTGCCACTTGGGCCAGAAGTCGCAGACGGTGATTTCGAGATCGTCTTTGCCATTCCAGGAAAACGGAACCCGAGCGAAGGAGTCGTGCGCCTCGGGAGCGGTCCACGTTTTCCCGAGATCAGAGGTCCGCATTTCGTTGAGCGCATAGAAAACGTCCGAGCCGGAAAGCTGGAGTTTCTGCAGCGTCATCACCACCAACTGCGTATCGCTGGCGTTGGCCTTCGTGTTGGGCGGAATCGCTCCGGCGCGGGCATGAACCCAGCAGAATTCCTTGTCGAATCCGCGCGTGGCGACCGATAGCTCGATGTCGTAGAGCGGGTCGGCGGCATCGACGAAAAGGGGAGACGCGCAGAGAGCGGCGGTGACGAGGGCGAGACGAAACGACATGACGCGAGCCTATCCGGTCGGGCAGGTTACTGACAAACCCGGCGCGTGGCGTCTTGGCGTCCTTTTGGGGGTGCGGAAGGCGCTACAGAAATCGGATGGCACGCAAAGCGTCCCTGAGCTGGTGAAGTCATTCTTGAGGGGAAGAAAAGGCCGAAGGTCTTTTTCACCGTAGCCTGGGGCAAGGCGAAGCGGCGCCCCAGGAAACGGATGCCCTGTCGAGGCTTGGCTGACGGCCAAGGTCACCCAGTGATTGGAGACGTGAGCCCACTCGGGAAAGTGAAGTTGGCCTTCAGCCAACCCCAATCGTTCTACCAGGGTCCTGGGGCGATGCCCCAGGCTACGGTGCGGTCGGGCCTTTGGCCCTGGCAGATTCGCCCTCTATTGACTTCATCTACCCACAACGCTTCGGGAATCGTGGCGCGTTCCGCGAATTTCTGCTAAAGGCACTTTAGCCATCAACGCTCTTTCTCCTCATGCTCCGTCCCCAGAAAAAATACTCCGTCTACGATCTCCAGCAGCTCAAGGGCAAGCGCTGCCTGACGCACATCCATGTGAAAACGCCGGACGAAGCCGCGGCGGCGGAGGCGGCGGGGATCGACCTGATGAGCTGCCCCTACGACACGCCGGAAGCTCAGTCGCGATTGCCGCTGCTGGTCGACGCAGCGCCGACGGCGTTCATTTCGGGATCGACGCCGCACGGCATGGCGACGCAGGAGGAAGCGATTCGAATCGGGTTCTCGGCGCTGGAGAAAGGCGCCAGTTCCGTCTACTGCTCGGCGAGCCCGTTTCTGATCGAGGCCATGGCGCGAGAGGGCATTCCCGTGGTCGGTCATCTCGGCATGGTGCCGCGTCACGCGGCGTGGACGAATTTCCGCGTCATCGGCAAAACCGTCGCCGAAGCCAAGAAACTCTACGGCAAAATGAAGGAGCTCGAGAGCGCCGGCGCCTACGCGGCAGAGCTCGAACTGGTGCCGCACAATCTCGCGACGTGGCTTTGCGGAAAGACGTCGCTGCTCCTGATGTCACTCGGTTCGGGCTCGGGCTGCGACACCCAGTTCCTCTTTTCCGACGACATCCTCGGCGACTACGACGAGCGCATTCCCCGCCATGCCAAGGCCTATCGTGATTTCGTGGGCGAATACCGTCGCCTTCAGCAAGAGCGGATCGCCGCGTTCCGGGAATATTCCGAGGATGTGCGCGAAGGTCGATTCCCGGAGCGGTGCCACCTTTCGGAGATGGATGCCGATCGTTTGGAGCAAGTGATCTCCGAGCTCGATGCAACCGGCGCTGATGCCTGATTTTCAGGGGTAAACTGCCTATCCGGGCCCGGGCTTCAGATGCCTGCCAACTCCCTTAACGGCTTCGCGCGACACGCGATCCCGCAACCCGACAAACGGGGCGTTCTGGGGAAACTTGAGGTTGTCATGACTTCTCCAGCCGACTCTCGTCGATCCTCCTTCTGTTCGGGGCCCATGCGACGCCGCAGTTTCCTCCAACTCGGGGGATTCAGCGTGGCCGGGCTCGGGCTCAGCGATCTGCTGCGCTACCAGGCGCAGGCATCGACCGGAGGGGTCGCCCCGGTGAGCAACGATCACTCCGTGATTTTCATCTGGTTGCCGGGCGGAATGCCCCACCTGGAGACCTACGACATGAAGCCCGAGGCGCCGGCGGAATACCGCGGGGATTTCCGGCCCATCAAGACCAACGTGAAAGGGATCGAGGTCTGTGAATTGCTGCCGATGCACGCGAAAATCGCGGACAAATTCTCCATCGTCCGGTCCCTTCACCACGAGTTCGCCGATCACGGAGGCGCCCACAAGCGCATGATGACCGGTCGGCCGCCGAAGGTGCCCACCGGCACGATCAACGATTCGCCGGCGGTTTCGAGCATCGTGAAGGAAGTGCTGGGCAAGCACGCCACTCACGACACCGGCATGCCGACCTGCGTGGCGGCCGTCGACAAGGGGCGCCAGGGCATTGACACCTACGCGATGGGCCCGGCCTATCTCGGGGCGTCGAACACCCCGTTCATCGTGGCCGGCGATCCCAGCGCCACCGATTTCAAGGTGGAGAACATCGGCGTGAAGCAGGAGATGGAAACCCGGCTCGATGATCGGCTCGCCATGCTCAACGGGATGGACCGCCTCCGCCGCGAGATCGACAGCAGCGGCGTGATGAACGCGATGGATTCCTTCAACCAGCAGGCCATGGACATGCTCACCAGCGCCCAGGTCCGGGACGCCTTCGATCTGGCCAAGGAAAACGATCGCACCCGCGACCGCTACGGCCACCACGCCTACGGGCAACGCGCCCTGATGGCACGCCGTCTCGTCGAGG
This sequence comes from Verrucomicrobiia bacterium, assembly GCA_020439945.1. Taxonomy (GTDB): domain Bacteria; phylum Verrucomicrobiota; class Verrucomicrobiia; order Verrucomicrobiales; family DEV007; genus JAEUHH01. The sequence goes on along the minus strand of JAGRPB010000163.1, from coordinate 7,797 downwards.
CGGGCACCCGCTTCGTCACCGTGGTGTGGGAAAATCCGCAACCGGGCGACAAGATTCCGGACAACTGCGCGTCGAACTGGGATTCCCACGCCGTGAACTGCCACATTTTCGAGGACTGCAAATGGCGCCTGCCCCGCTACGACCAGGCGCTGACGGCCCTGATCGAAGACGTCTACGCCCGTGGCCTGGACCAGAAGACGATGATCGTGGTGGCCAGCGATTTCGGGCACACTCCGAAGATCAATCCGCAGCGCGGCAACAAGTCCAAGGTGATGCAGCCCGGGCGCGATCACTGGCCGAGCGCGATGTCCGTGCTCGTCTCCGGCGGCGGCGCCAACATGGGCCAGGTCATCGGCGCGACGAACAACAAGGGCGAGCACCCGGTCGAGCGTGTCATGACTCCGAACGATCTCTGGGCGACGGTCTACCGCCATCTCGGCATCGACTACAACACCTACCTGAAGAATCTCGAAGGTCTGCCGCGCCAGATCCTGCCTTTCGGCAAGCCGATCGAGGAATTGGCCGCCCGCGCCTGATCGCGGTGTCCGACCCGATTGATTCCAGCCCTTTTTCTCATGCGTTTTCCCATCCCTCACCGAGGCGGCGTCCTCGTTGCGCTGCTGGCGTGCCTAGCTCTGGTCCCGGTGGCGAAAGGCGAAGGCCTGACCGTCCACTCCGGAACCGGTGGTGACCAGGTCCGGCTGAACGGCGCGGATGATCGCGCGCAGATCGTGGTCATGGCGAAAGGCGATCGCGATGTCACCCGCAACGCCTCCTACACCATCGAGCCGACCGGCGTGGCCGAAATCGACGCCGGTGGCTGGTTGCGTCCGCTTCGCAACGGCGCCGCCACGTTGACGGCGCGCGTCGGCGAAACCGAGACGGCGTCCATCCCGATCTCGGTGGAAAAATTCGATGTGCCGCGAGTCATCAGCTTTCCCAACGACGTGGTTCCCGTTTTCACCCGGAATCACTGCAACGCCGGCGCCTGTCATGCCAAGGCGGCCGGACAGAACGGCTTTCACCTGTCGCTGCTCGGTTATGAGCCGGAAAACGACTACGAGCAGATCGTGACCCACGGCCGGGGACGTCGCGTGAATCCCTCGGCGCCCGAATTCAGTCTCGTGCTGATGAAAGCCTGTGGCGATATCCCGCACGAGGGCGGTGCCCGACTCGACAAGGAAGGCGCCGACTACCAGACCATTCTCGCCTGGGTCGAGAAAGGCCTGCCCTTCAAGCCCGACGACGATCCCGTGGTGGAGGGCATCGACATTTACCCCCAATCCGTCGTCACCACGCCCGGCAGCGAACAGCAGCTTTCCGTCACCGGTCGCTACAGCGACGGCACCACCCGGGATCTCACCCGGCTGGTCCAGTACGAGGCCAACCAGCCCGAGATGGCCGAGGCTGGTGAGGACGGGCTTATTTCCATCAAGCAGAAGACCGGAACCACCGCCATCCTCGTTCGTTTCCAGGAACATATCGCCACGTTCACCGCGACGATTCCCCTGGGCAGCGAAGTGAAGGATCTGCCGAAGCCGAAGAACTTCATCGACGAACACATCTTCGAGCGTCTCAGCCTGATGGGCCTGCCGCCTTCCCCGCTGATCGACGACGGCATGTTCGTCCGCCGGGTGACGCTCGACATCACCGGCCGCCTTCCCACGCAGGAGGAAACTAACGCCTTTCTCGCGTCGACCGATCCCGAGAAACGGGCCAGGAAGATCGACGAATTGCTCGACAGCACCGACTACGCCGATTTCTTCGCCGGCAAATGGGCGGGCATTCTTCGCAACAAGGTCGAGCGCGGAGTTGACTGGATCATCCGCGATTCGCACGCCTTCTACGCCTGGATCCGGAACAGCCTGATCGAGAACAAGCCCTACGACCAGTTTGCCAGCGAGTTGATCGTCGCCAGTGGCAAGGAAATCGAGAATCCGGCCGTGAACTGGTATCGAGTCGTGGGAGACCAGAAAGAACGGATGGAAAACCTCGCCCAGGTGTTTCTCGGCATCCGCATGCAGTGCGCCCAGTGCCACCACCATCCCTACGAACAGTGGAGCCAGGACGACTACTATTCCTTTACCGCCTTCTTCTCGACCATCGAGACGAAGAACATCCGCAAGCTGCCCGAGGAAGACATCTACTTCCACAACCGCAAGGCGGCCCTGATGGAAAACCCCGCCACCGGCGAGAAGCTGAAGCCCCGTCTGTTGGGAGCTCCCGAGCCCGTCGATATTCCGGCCGCGCGCGATCCCCGTTTCGAGCTCGCGGACTGGATGCGTTCGAAGGACAACCCCTACTTCGCGCGGATGCTGGTGAACCGCTATTGGAAGCATTTCTTCAGCCGCGGACTGGTCGAACCCGAAGACGACATCCGTCCCTCGAACCCCGCCACTCATCCCAAGCTGCTCGAGGATCTCGCCGACCATTTTGCCGATAGCGGATTCGACCTGAAGGACCTGATCCGCACCATCTGCAACAGCCGGACCTACCAGCTGAGCTCGATGCCGAATGACCAGAACGAAGCCGACGAACAGAACTTCGCCCGCTACTATCCCAAGCGTCTCCCGGCCGAGGTGCTGCTCGATTCCGTCAACGACATCACCGGCGCGAAGAATTCTTTCAGCAAGCAGCCGGCCGGCGTCCGCGCCATCGCGCTGCCGAATGAGAAGGGGACAGTCGAGAGCGAGTTTCTCATGATGTTCGGTCGCCCGGCCATGGACACCGCCTGCGAATGCGAGCGCACCAGCGAGGCCAATCTCGGCCAAAGCCTCCACCTGCTGAACTCCGACACCATCCAGACCAAGCTCACCGCCAACGACGGCATCGCCGCGAAACTGGCGAAGGAAACGGATCGTCCGGACCAGGACCGCCTCACCGAGCTCTACCTGCACGCCCTCAGCCGAAAGCCGGCCGAACCGGAACTGAAAATCGCCCTGGACCATCTCGACAGGAAACGGAAAGCTTCGGCCGCCGACCCCAAGGCGCTCACTCCCGAACAGGCCGAGCGACAGGCCTGGGAAGACATCGTCTGGGTGCTGATCAATACCAAGGAATTCATGTTCAACCGCTGAGTTGCCGGTTGTCGGAGTTTTCGACCTGACCCTGTTGGGTCCCCGACCCAACCCTCTTGAATCCCCGTCTTTCACCATGAGATTCCTTCGCAGCCTGATCGCGATCGCCGTCCTGACGCCGTCGCTGTCCTTCGGTTTCCTGCCGAATCCCGATCTTCTCACCATTTCGCCCGCGGTGGCGAAGGCGGGTTCCAGCGTCGAGGTGAGTTGCAACGGCACCGACCTCGACGAGCTCCGGGACCTGCATTTCAGTCATCCGGGAATCAAGGCCGAGCCGGTCATGCAGCCGGCCGACGAATTTCATCCCGAGCCCCGACCGGTCGACGGGAAATTCACCGTGAGCGTGGCCGCCGATGTCGCTCCGGGGATCTATGAAGTGCGCTCGCTTGGTTACTTCGGGCTCTCCACGGCGCGCCCGTTCATGGTGTTGCCGGCCGATCGGGAACTGATCCAGGAAGAGGGAGATCACTCCACCCGTGAAACCGCGATGGCCATCCCCGGGGAAGCCGGGATCAATGGAACGCTGGATGGTGGGAAGTTCGATTGGTATCGATTTTCGGCCAAGAAGGGCGAGAGACTGCTGCTGCATCTCTGGGCGGAGCGGATGGATTCGAAGGCCGACGTGATCATGGCGGTGGCCGATGTGGAAGGGCGGGAACTCGAAAACAGCCGCCATCATTTCGAGCGCGATCCGTTCATCGACTTCACCGCTCCGGCGGACGGCGACTATTTCATCTCGCTGAACGACGCGATCTATTCCGGTGGCCGGGAGTATTTCTATCACCTGCGGGTCACCCACGATCCGCACATCGACTTCGTCTTTCCGCCTGCCGGGATGCCCGGGCAGAAGCAGAAGTTCACCTTGTTCGGTAGAAACCTTCCCGGCGGATCGCTGGGAGAGAACTGGGAGGTGGAAGGAAAACCCCTCGAGACCAAGGAAGTCGAACTCCAGGTGCCGACAGAGGTGAAGACGCCGGAGGGGTTCAGTTGGACCATTCCCCGGAGCGGCATGTTGCCCGGGTTCGAGTATGCCCTGGAGGATTCGGATCCGGTTCGGATCGGCTTCGCCACCGCGCCCGTCGTCACGGAGCAGGCTGACGCCGAGGAGCAGAAGATAACGCTGCCGGTTGAGATTGCGGGTCGTTTTGACGAACCGGGAGACGTGGATGTCTTTCGCTTTTCCGCGAAAAAGGGACAAACCTTCTGGATCGACGTGGTTTCTCATCGTCTCGGTGTCCTCGCGGATCCCTACGTGCTCATCGAGAAGGTCGGAAAAGACAAGGACGGCGCGGAGACTTTTACCAAGGTGGTGGAGAACGATGATCTGCCGAGTTTCTACGGTTCGGATTCGCTCGACGATCTGAACGCGGATTCGCTTGATCCCGGAACCAGTTTCACCGCCGATGCGGATGGCGACTACCGCATCGCCCTGGTCAACCAGAGCGCCGGTGGCAGCGCGGCTCATCTTTATCGTTTGGCCGTCCGCGAGGCCAGTCCGGATTTTCAACTTCTGGCCGATACCGAGCTGACGAAGACCATCAACAACGATGCCTATCCCAACGCGCCCCTGATCCGGCGCAACGGTTCGATGATCTACCGCATCATCGCCTTCCGTCGGGACGGTTTCGAGGGCGATATCACCGTGACGGCGAAGGGCCTCCCGAAAGGGGTGACCGCGGAACCGCTCGTTTTGAGCGGCAAGACGGACCAGGGTTTCCTGACGCTCTGGTCGACTCCCGACGCCCCCGCGTGGTCGGGTACGGTTGATATCAGCGGGGTGGCCAGGATCGGAGACAAGGAAGTGACGCGCGCCGCGCGATCGGCTTCGATCATCTGGGGGCGGCGCGTTTTTGGCAACCAGGCCCAGGTGAGATCGCGTCTGGATTGCGAGACCGTGCTTTCCGTGATGGACACCGAAATCAACCCGACCCGTGTCGCGGCAAAAGAAAACAAGGTCTGGACGGTGGAGATGAACCAGAGCCTGGAGATTCCTTTCACCGTCGCCGACGACGGCACCCGGACCGGAAACCTGCAGGTCGAAGTCCACGGCTTTCCCGGCATGCTCCGGAGTCCGCCCACCGCGACTGTGGCGGAAAAGGCGAAGGAGGGAACCGTGAAGATCGATTTCAAGCCCAACGGAAACTTCAAGGCGGAACCGGGGCGCTACCAGTTCGTGTTGCAGGGTATCGGCAACGCCAAGTATCGACAGAATCCGGCGGCGGCGGAACGTGCCGACGCGGAATTGAAGCGGATCGAGGCGCTGTTGAAAACGGTGACCGGCGATCTCGAAAAGGCCAAGGCAACCGTGGCCCAGGCCGAGAAGGATCTGGCCTCCGCCACTCAGGCAGAGGCCGCCGCGGCCGATGACGCGGCCCGCGCCGCGAAGAAGAAAGAAACGGAGGCCGCCAAGGCTGCCGTCGATGCGGCGAAAAAGGCTCAAGCCGACAACGAGGCGAAGCTGAAACAGGCAGAAGCGCTCAAAACCGCCGCCGAGAAAACCGCCAAGGCCGCCGCCGACAAGGCCAAGGAAAAAAGCACCCAGTTCGCCACCTATTCCCTACCCATCACCGTCGAGGTGAAACCGGAACCGGAGAAGAAGTAGGGAAATGGGATGCCGAAGGCTCTTCGGTTGACGTCCGGCAAGGGTCGCGGTGAGAGTGGCGGAATGAAGATTCCCGAGATTTCTCCAGGCAAGACCCGTATCGGTTGGATCGGTACTGGTGTGATGGGGACCAGCATGTGTGGCCACCTCATTGACGCGGGCTTTTCCGCCACCGTTTTTTCTCGCACGAAAGCGAAAGCGGAGGGACTTCTCGGCAAGGGGGCCCATTGGGCCGATTCTCCCAAGGCAATCGCCGAAGCGTCCGACGTGATCTTTTCCATCGTCGGGTTTCCCGCCGACGTGCGCGAGGTGATGCTCGGGGAGAATGGCGCGCTGGCGGGAGCGGCCGAGGGAGCGATCCTCGTCGACATGACCACCAGCGAGCCGTCGCTGGCGGTGGAGATCGCGGAGGTGGCGAAAGCGAAGGGCGTTCACTCAATTGATGCACCGGTTTCCGGTGGCGATGTCGGCGCGAAGAATGCGGCGCTCTCGATCATGATCGGCGGCGAGGCCGAAGTGGTCGAGGCCTTGCGACCCTGCTGGGAAGCGATGGGAAAAACCATCGTTCACCAGGGCGGTCCCGGTGCCGGTCAGCACACCAAGATGGTGAACCAGACCCTCATCGCTGCCGGCATGATCGGTGTCTGCGAGGCCCTGCTCTACGGCTACAAGGCCGGGCTCGATCTGCCGACGGTCCTAGAATCGGTCGGCTCGGGCGCGGCGGGGAGCTGGTCGCTGTCGAACCTCGGGCCGCGGATCATGAAGAACGATTTCGATCCCGGATTCTTCGTCGAGCATTTCATCAAGGACATGGGCATCGCTCTCGCCGAATCGAAGCGGATGGGCCTGTCGATGCCCGGGCTCGCCCTGGCGAACCAGCTCTACCTGGCGCTTCAGGCCCAGGGCCACGGGCGCGATGGCACCCAGGCTTTGGAACTGGTGTTGGCGTCGATGAGCGGGATCGAATGGCGGAATCGCCAGGGGTTTGAGGAATAGCTTCGTCGACTTGGGTGAACAGAGTGGCGTAATTCCTTCGTAAACCACTGGATTGTTCTGTTTTTTGTCATCCCGAGAAAGAGAATCCGCTGCGCGGATGGAAGAGAGATCAAAGAACACCTGGGTAATCTCAAGGAAGACCATTTTTCAGAAGCGACTCAGGTAGCGGAATTCGTGAGAATTCCGGCCGTTGCCTCCGATTTCGGAATTCTCACGAATTCCGCTACCCCTTGGCTCGTTCGCGTTCCGTTTTTTGGGAGCGAGCATTTCTCGCCAACCGTTGCGTTGGATTTGCAGGCGTGAGCCTTCCGACATTTGGGAGATCCCTCGGCTTTGCTCGGGATGACAAGAGTGAGTGATTTCGGGATAGAAAGAAGGTCCGAACCATGCAGTGGATTCGCCATGAAATTACCTCACGGTTCCCACCCGAGACAGCTACCCCGTTTCTCAAATTGCTCCAAAACCGACACCATTCGAGTCGGGAGGCCGGGAAAGAACGAGGGTGACACACGGCCCAGCGGCACTAAGATGTCGCCCTGATTTTCATGGAGACGGAGACCAGAGCCTTGTTGGACGCTTTCTCACGCCAGCGGATCCTCGTGATCGGCGACGTGATGCTGGACCGGTTTATCTGGGGCAGCGTGTCGCGCATTTCACCTGAGGCACCGGTGCCGGTGGTGGAGGTGCAGCGCGAATCTTTCTATCCCGGTGGCGCGGCCAACGTGGCGCGCAACTTGACCCCGTTCCAGGCGGGGGTCGATCTGATCGGTCTGATCGGTGACGACGACAACGGTCGCCTGTTGAGGCAGGTCCTGAACGACAACGGCATCGGGGTCGATCATCTGCTGGAGATCGAGGGTTTCACCACGATTTCAAAAACCCGGGTCGTCGCGCGTCATCAGCAGGTGGTGCGGATCGATCGGGAACGAAAGACACGTCCGACTGCGGAACAAATCGGCCGCCTGACCGATGAACTGTGCAAAGTAGCCCCTGAACTCGATGGCCTAGTTATCGAGGACTACGGCAAAGGCCTGATCACCCAGGAACTCGTCGATGAAGTCTGCGCCATCGCGCGCGAGGCCAACGTGAAAGTGACGGTGGACCCGAACCCGAAAAATCCCA
>JAGRPB010000162.1 GCA_020439945.1 Verrucomicrobiia bacterium | reverse complement strand
GCGTTCCAGCGTTCCAGCGTTCCAGCGTTCCAGCGTTCCAGCGTTCCAGCGTTCCAGCGTTCCAGAGGAACGATCCATTGGTAGCGCGGCCCTTCAGGGCCGGGTGGGGAAAAAATGATTTCAAGAGGCGTCCCATCGGGACGCTTGATTCCGGGGCCGTCGATGACGATTTGCCTCCGCGGGCTTGGGGGCGCTGCAATGCGCCTACTGAAGTACCTTCGCCAAAAACGGTGCGGTGCGACTTGCCTTGACCTTGGCGACTTCTTCCGGGGTGCCTTCGGCGACGATTTCGCCGCCCTCGGCGCCGGCTTCCGGGCCGATGTCGAGGACGTGATCGGCTTCTGCGATGATGTCGAGATTGTGCTCGATGACGATCACGGTGTGGCCGTCATCGACCAATCGGTGGAGCACCTCCAACAGGCGCCGTACGTCGGAGAGATGCAGGCCGATACTGGGTTCTTCGATGAGGTAGAGATTTGACTTCGGGGCTCGGTTCTGGCGCAGCCGGGCATTCGTCGCGCGACCGATTCCGCGGGTCAGCTCGGTGACCAGCTTGATGCGTTGGGCTTCACCGCCACTGAGGGTCGGGCTGGGCTGACCGAGTTTCAGGTAGCCTAGGCCGGTGTCGTTCAACAGCGAGAGGGTGCGATGAATCTTCGGGTGACCGGAGAAAAACTCGGCGGCTTCCTCGATGGTCAGGTTCATGATCTCCCCGATGTTCTTCCCATTGTACTCGACTTCGAGCGTGGGCGCGTTGTAGCGCAAGCCCCGGCAGTCGTCACAGGGCACGTAGCTGGTGGGAAGAAAGGCCATCTCCATCTTGATCTGGCCGTTGCCCTTGCAGGTTTCGCAACGTCCGCCCTCGGTGTTGAAGGAGAAACGGGACGCGGTGTAGCCGCGGGCGCGGGCGTCGGGGAGTTGGGCGAAGAGCTTGCGGATCTCGTCGAAGACTTTGACGTAGGTCGCCGGCGTGGAGCGGGACGTTTTTCCGATGGGGGATTGATCCACTTCGTAAACGGCCTCGATGGCTTCGGCGCCGGTGAGGGATTTCCAGGCTCTTTCGGAGACAGGATTAACGGGATTTTTGGGATTTTTTCTTTTCCCGGCTTTTGCCTTTTTCAACTCGGCGTCGATGGCCGGCTTGAGAACCCCGCGCATCAGGCTGGATTTCCCGGAGCCTGAAATGCCGGCGATGACGGTCAGTCGGCCGATGGGCAGTCGGACGTCAATGTTCTTCAGGTTGTTCGCCTTGGCGCCCTTCAGCCGGAGCCAACCATCCTTCGAATTCTTCGCCGGAATGGCGCGGCGAACCTCACGCATCGGATGCGCGATCGGTTTCTCGTAGGCGTTCTGGGTGGGAGAAACGCCAGAGGCTTTTCTCTTCGGCTTCTTGGCAGAGTTTCCGTTGCCGAAAATCAGGTCGGGCGGTCCTTCGAACACGATCTCGCCGCCGAACATCCCCGCGCCGGGACCTAGATCAATGAGGTGATCGGAGCGCCGCATGGTGTCTTCGTCATGCTCGACCACGACGAGCGAGTTTCCCTTGTCGCGAAGGGCGGTAAGGGTGTCGAGCAGGCGATCGTTGTCGCGGGCGTGGAGACCGATGGTCGGTTCGTCGAGGATGTAGAGCACGCCGCGGAGGTTCGAGCCCAGTTGCGCCGCGAGTCGGATGCGTTGGCTTTCTCCGCCGCTCAGGGTGGTGGCGGAGCGGTCGAGTTGCAGGTAACCGAGTCCGACTTCCTCCATGAACTTCAGTCGCTGGGTGATCTCGGGAAGAATATCCCGGGCGATGAGGGCATCGTCGCCTTGGAAATCGAAGTCAGCCACCGCATCGCGCGCCTCGGTCACCGTCATGCGGGCCAGCTCGGCGATGCCGCGATCCTTCACTTTCACGTGGAGGGCGACTTCATTGAGACGGGCGCCGTCGCAGGTGGGGCAGGGGATGAGTGTGGTGTCTTCGCCATCTTCGGCGGCGCGGGAACGCCGGTATTCCTCGCGCAACTCGGCATCGAGTTGGGACTCGGCGTGCTTGTCGTCCGAGGCGGGCGGCTTCCGCTCGACCGTGCCATACCCACGGCAACTGGGACACCAGCCGTGGGGGGAATTGTAGGAAAACATCCGTGGATCCAGTTCCTCGAAGGCTCGGCCCGTAACCGGGTCGCACATCTCGGTGCTGACGATGCGGAGCTTGTTCTTGCCGTCGAGATACTTGGCGGTTTGCTTCCCGATGCGCAGCGCCAGTTCGGCCAGTTCACGAACCTCGTCCGGCTTGGTCGACTTGGAAATTTCGCCGACGATGACGTCGATGGTGTGCTCCTTGAAACGCTCCAGCTTCTGGAATCCCTCGACCGCCTTGAACTGGCCATCGACGAAGAGCATTTCGAATCCCTGGCGTTCCGCCCACTGCGCGACCTCGGTGTGGAAACCTTTTCGCGCTTTCACCAGCGGCGCGAGAATCTTGACCGGCTTCGACGCAGTTGCCGATTTCGCCGCGTCGCGCAGGCGGCTGACAATGGCGGTCACGCTCTGCTTCGTCACCGGCTGACCCGAATCGGGCGAATGCTGAATGCCGACCTTGGCGTAGAGCAATCGCAGGAACTGCCAGACCTCCGTCACCGTAGCCACGGTCGACTTTCCGCCGCCACGTGAGATGCGCTGCTCGATCGCCACCGTCGGTGGCAGCCCAGCCACGCGGTCGATGTCGGGCCGCTCCAGTTGCTCGACGAACTGCCGCGCATAAGTCGACATGCTGTCGAGGAAACGTCGCTGCCCCTCGGCGAAGAGAATGTCGAACGCCAGCGTCGATTTCCCTGATCCGCTCAACCCGGTCACGACCACGAATTCGTTTCGTGGAATGTCGAGGCTGATGTTCTTCAGGTTGTGTTCCCGCGCGCCGCGGAGGGAGATGGCGTTGGGAATTCCGGGGGTGTGGTCGGTAATCGGTAATCGGTATTCAGTAGTCGGTGTTTCCGCGACGCGAAGCGACTGATCACTGATTACTGACGACGGATTACTGGTCACTGATAACTGATCACTGAGAAACCGCCCAGTATGCGACTCCGCCACTTCCGCCACTTGCTCAGGTGTCCCCGTCGCCACCACTTCCCCGCCATGCATCCCGGCCTCGGGACCGAGATCGACGATCCAATCGGCGCAGCGAATGACGTCGATGTTGTGCTCGATGACGATGAGCGAGCTTCCGTTTTCCACCAACCGCTGGAAGACTTTCAGCAGCATCGCGATGTCGTCAAAATGGAGGCCCGTGGTCGGTTCATCGAAAATCAGGAGCGGGCCGCGCTTGGCGCTGGTCGCTGTCTTGCCTTTACCCCTCACCGGATTCTGGAGCAGGTGACCGACCAACTTGAGGCGCTGGCTTTCGCCGCCGCTGAGGGTGTTGAGCGGCTGGCCGAGGCGCAGGTAACCGAGCCCGACATCGGCGAGCACCTGGAGGGCATCGACCGTCTTACGCGCCTTGCGATCGTCGATGGCGAAGAAGAATTCGATCGCCTCGGTCACGGTCATGGCGAGGATGTCGTGGATCGATTTGCCCTCCAGCTCGACTTCCATCGCTTCGGGCGTGTAGCGCTTTCCTTCGCACTCGGGACAGGTGACGTAGAGATCGCTGAGAAACTGCATCTCCACCTTTTCGAAGCCATTCCCCCAGCAACGCTCGCAGCGACCGGCGCCGGAGTTGAAGGAAAAGTAGCCCGGGGTAAGGCCGCGCGATTTTCCGTCGGGCGTTTCGGTGAACAGCTTGCGAATTTCCTCGAAAACTCCGGTGTAAACCGCGGGCGTGGAGCGCGGGGTACGGGCCAGCGGCGACTGGTCGACCATCACCACTTCGCGGACCTGGTCGCCGCCGTGGATGGCGCGGACTCGGCCGGGTTCGTTCTCACTGCTCTCGCCGAATTGGCGGATGAGGTTTTCGTAGAGCACCGAGTGCACGAGCGTCGATTTGCCCGAGCCGGATACCCCGGTGATGCAGCAGAAGACCCCGAGCGGAATCTCGATATCGATCTTCTTGAGGTTGTGCTGCGCGGCGCGTTCGATCTTGAGCCAGCGCTTCGGTTCGCGGCGTTTCTCGGGGACCTCGATCGTCTTCTTCCCGGAAAGATAAGCATGAGTCAGTGAACGGGCGCCCTTGAGTTTTTTCGCCGGCCCGTCGTAAACCACCTCGCCACCGCTCTCGCCGCGACCGGGGCCGATATCGACGAGGTGATCGGCGGCGCGGATGACGGCTTCCTCGTGCTCGACGACGATGAGGGTGTTGCCGAGGTCGCGCAGCCGATGCATCACGTCCACCAGTCGCGACACGTCGCGCGGGTGAAGACCGACGGTGGGCTCGTCGAGGACGAAAAGGGTATTCGTCAGGCTGGCGCCGAGGCAGGTCGTCAGATTGACCCGTTCGGTTTCTCCGCCGGACAGGGTTCGCGTCGGTCGATCGAGATCGAGGTAGCCGAGACCAACCTGCTGCAGGAAACTCAGCCGGCTTTGGATTTCTCCCAGCAAAAGTGATCCGGTCTTGTCGCCCTCGGCGATCTCGATGCCTTCGAAAAACTCGGCCAGTTCGTCGATGGAAAATTTCCACAGCTCCGGCAGTGTCATTCCCTCGACCCGGTAGCAGAGTGCCTCGGGCTGGAGTCGCCCGCCCTTGCAGTGACCGCAGGTCGTGTAGCTGCGGTAGCGTGACAGAAACACCCGCACATGCATCTTGTAGGCGCGCGATTCCTGCCAGTCGAAAAAGCCTCGCACTCCGTACCAGGTGCCGTGTTGCCAGGCTTCTTCGGGATCGCCGCCCTCGCCCTCGATGACCCATTCCTGGTCCTCTTTCGGCAAATCCTCGAACGGCGTGAAAATCGGCACGCCACGCGTCCGGGCGCAGCGTTCGAGATCGTCCTGACACTCGGAGTAGGTGTCGCCCTGAAAGGCTTTCACGACGCCCTCGCCGATGGAGAGCGATTGATCGGGGAGTGCGCGATCGATGTCGATTCCGATGACGCGACCGAATCCGCGGCAATGCGGACAGGCGCCGAGCGGATGATTGAAGCTGAAGAGATTCGGCACCGGCGGACGCAGCTCCGTGTCGCTGTCGGGCGAATGCCAGCCGCGGGAAAATTCGGCGCGATCTCCTGAGTTCGGTTCCACCACGGCCATGCGACCTTTTCCCAGATCGAGCGCCCGCTCGACGGCTTCCTGGAAACGCGATGCCCGCGCCGCGGCGACTCGGTCCTGGATCACATCGACCATCGCCGGCAGCGCCTTGCGATCATATCCTGTTGGGTCGTCGACTCGATAGGGTTTACCGAAGACGAAGATCCGCAGGTAACCCTGTTCCTGGAGAAAGCCGAAGAACTCCTCGACGCCCATGTCCTTCGGCGCGGGCACACCGAACACCACGAGCAGCGGATCGTCGTCGCCGAATCGCTCCCGGCTTTTGCGCAGGATCGACGCCGGCGTATCGGGCTCGACCTCGGCGCCGGTGACGGGATCGTAGCCTTTGCAGACGCGGGGGAAGAGCAGCTTCAGGTAGTCGTTGATCTCGGTGATGGTCCCGACCGTGGAGCGGGTCGTCTTGACCGCGTTGCTCTGCTCGATGGCGATGGCCGGCGGGATACCGTGAATCGCATCGACCTGCGGCTTGTCCATCCGGTCGAAAAACTGCCGCGTGTAGGGCGAAAACGTTTCCACGTAGCGCCGCTGGCCCTCGGCGTAGAGCGTCTGAAAAGCGAGGCTCGATTTTCCCGATCCGCTTGGGCCGGTGACGACGGTGAGTTCGCCCAGCGGGATGTCGAGATCGAAGCCCTTGAGATTGTTCTGCCGCACGCCACGCAGCTGGATGGTGTCGTCGGGGAGCGTTTCCGCTGTCTTGGCTCTCTTGGACTTGGGAGAAGTCTTGACCCGTTCAAGAGCAGTCGGGCTGGTTTTCTTTTTCGACGGACGAGGCATGGAGGAAGGGCAGAGCGAGGCGTTACGGGATAGCCCGGACCGGGGATGCGCGCCATGGAAAATCGAGGGAGAGGCGGGTTCCGTTCATGGAAAAACATTGCATTTTGACCGACAGAAAAACGCCGGAAACCAAGGTTTTAAGGGGACAGGAGGGCGGAGTTGGGTTTTTATCCCTTACCTTCCTGAGAGTTGACCGCGAAACGGAGCCTCTGCTTTCATGAGACGGCGCTGCCAGCGGTCCGAGATTTCGAAACACAAAATCTTACCTATGAATTCGCGGAACCTTCGGTTGAGCGGGCGTCTTCTATTGGTGGCGACCGCATTTTTTCTTTCGAGCTTCACCAACTCGGTAAGTGCCGACGAAGTCGGCGATGTGTGGACGGGCCGGCGTGGTGATGCCAACCCGTCCACGACCTATATCACGATGGTGACCACGAATACTGGTCGGATGGTTGCGATTGGGCGATTTGGCCAATTGATGATCAGTGACAATGGCGGCAGCGCGTGGACTTTCAGTCGTATCGAAGTGAACGGTGGCCGGGGGATACAAGGGCGGATCACCGACGCCAAGCTCTTTGGCACCAAGATCGTGGCCACCTCGATTTTCATGACCCAGGGCGGTCCCATGGGATGGGTAGGCAGGACGATGCTCTACACCAGCGCGGACAACGGCAACAGTTGGTCCGAAATGGCGTTTCCGCATGACAGCGTGGATCTCGGTGGAAATTTCGAATATGAAGGCCTTGTGCTCTCGGGCCTGCAGGTGGGTCCGGGAGGTGAATTGCTGGCCTACGGCACGACCAATCTCTCTGCCAACATGGTCGTTATCTGGAGTATCGGCGGCGCGATCTACCGGAGTGCCGATGGCGTGAACTGGACTTTGGCGAAGTTTGCCTATGGTCCGATCTACAAGATTGCGAGCGCCAGCGGGCGCGCCATCGCGGTGGGAGCGACCACCGTGCTCGACAGCGCGGATGGGGCGGGATGGAACGGGTATTTTCTCTCGCAAGGCAACGTCCAGGATGGCGGCCAGGCGATGGCCTACGAAGAAGTCGACCGGATCCGTCTCTACGACGTGGTCGAGTCGGGCGGCAATTTCACGACGTATGGCATCATTCACAAACGAGTTGGTCCGATTGTCGAGACGCCGTTCATCGAGCGGCAATTCACGATGACGAGCACGGCGCCCTTCGGGCCGGGCCGACTGTGGGACGTTCACGATCAGTCGACTGATCCCGGCAATTTCCTGTATGCGGGAGGTTCCCTTCTCGGACTCGGTTTTCGAAATGGGGTGATGGTCAGCGGCAATGGCGGTGTTTCTTTTACCCAGCGCAATGCCTCGCCCCGTCCGGTGGGGAGGAGCTTCACTCAAAGTGGATCGAATATCACGGTGGTGAACTCCAGCAACGAAGTCTGGAAGAGCACCGACAGCGGCGTGAACTGGAACAAGATCTATGATGATCCGGAAATTCCCTCGATCAGCAATATCAAGGTGTTTTTTGGACGGCTTTTTGGGTTCAACTACTATCTCGGCAGCGAGCGGGGGATGTATGAGAGCCCGGACAACGGCGAAACGTGGATCAAGATCTGGGACGAAGCACCGAGCCAGATCGAGCAAGTCGGATCTCGATTGATTGCGCAGGGGGCTTCCGCAAAGACGGTTCGCGTCAGTGACGACCAGGGAGCCACTTGGCAGGATCGCACCTTTTCGACTACGGTGAACGTGGGAGGTAGCTCTATGACGACCACTCCAACGGGTCGCATCGTCATGTCGGCTGTCGGTCGTTCGATCCAAAACCAGGGCGTCTTTTTCGTCAGTGATGACAATGGAGAAACCTGGGAAGAACGCGTGGTGGGTCTGGTGTGGGGTGAGGTACCGAAGGCGATCATCTGCACGGCCGATGGGACTCTGTTGTGTGCCACAAACTCCTCTTCCTCCGTCTTCTATCCGCGAGTTTATCGGAGCGTGGACAATGGAGACACCTGGACGATGAGCACCGTCCTGCAAACTCTGCCGGGTCTTGATCCCATCGCCGGTTCACCGGATGGAACGGTGATCGGGCCGAGGTTGTTTCGTCAGGGGCCTTCAGGTCGAATCATGATGATGGGAGATCGCGACGAAATCATCAGTAGTGATGACGGCGGCAGGACCTGGACCGTCCGGTTGAACTTGGGTTTGCAAAGGCAAAACGGTGGCACGTTTCGTTCGTGGCAGATTTACGGGCTGGTCTGGGCCGGAGATCGCTGGATCGCCATTGCCTCGTGGAGAAACGATAGCAACCAGACCCGCTACTATGCCATGATCAGCGCTGATGATGGGGAGACTTGGCGCGAGGTCCCGATTCTGCTGAATCTTGCGAGCACGGGACTTTCCAATATCGATGTCGGGCTGGATGGTCGGATCATTGCCACAGGATCAAATGGGGCGGTCTACACCTCGGAGATTCCGGAGTTTCGCTCACCGGAAAGCGACGGACTACAGGTGGAAGAGGGCTTCAGCCTCGATGTGACGGTGGAGCGTCCTTCGTTTCCTGGTGCCATTTCCGCCTACTACCGAACTGAAGATGGCGATGCGTTGGGTGCCACGGATTTCGTCGCGATCGACGGCAATCTCAATTGGGCGGACGACGATTTCGCTTCCAAGACGGTTACCGTCGAAACGATCGACAACGGCACGACCCAGAACGCGCGGAGTTTCGTCCTGGCGGTGGATTTCAAGAGTACCGAACTCGGGGGCAGCACCGAGACTCCCATCGAGATTCTGGATGACGATGGTGGGAGCGGCAGCCCGGGTATCCATGTTTCCGGCGGACCGGTCTTTTACACCACGGAATCGGGCGGTGCCGCCGATGTCCATGTGTCCCTCCAGACTCAGCCCATCCAAAATGTGACGATCAAGGTGTCGGGATGGAATGATGCCGAGACCCGTGTTTCGACCACCAAGCTGGTCTTCACTCCCGACAACTGGAACGTCCCGCAGATCCTCCGTCTTACTGGATTGGATGACTGGGTCGACGACGGCGATCGCGCCCATGTCGTCCTGCTCGCCGCCGTGAGCAAAGACGCGAACTACAACGGTTTGAGCGAGAGCGTTTCCACGGTGAATCGTGACGATGAAGTCCCGGCGGACGGGAAGGAAATCCGGGTCGGCCAGGAACTGAATCTTCCGCTGGACGGATTTGGCGAAGTGTTGGCGGTCCGCGGCGCTCCGGCGGGCTTGCGCTGGGATCGCAATGCCAATGCGCTCGTGGGGACTCCGAGGGTGGCGCGGACATTCCGGATGACCATTACCGTGCGGGACACCGACGCCAAACGGGTTACCTTCCGAGTTCCCTTCACGATTTCGCCGCTTCCCAACTACGCGATGGGCACCTTCAGCGCCAATGTTGAGCGCACCGCGGAACACAACGAAGGGTTGGGCGGCATGACGCAGTATCGCGTCAGTCGGAACGGCGCCTGCAGCGGCTTCGTTCGGATGGGCGGAAAACGTTACGCCTGGCGTGGCCGGGTGACGGTTCCGGCGGTGGGCGTTCCCTCCATCGAGGTGAGCATCAACCGGCGCGGGATGGACCCGTTGAATTTCCGAACCAATCTGGCCGATGACAGTCTGGTGGACGGCGATTTCCAGATCGATGGCACGATGGACTTTGCGAATGCCATGGGCTGGCAGCACACCTGGAGTCGCCGCAACCGGGTGCCGGAGAAGTGGGCGGGAACCTTCAATACCCTCATCAACCTCGGGGTGCCGTCGAGTGGCGACCCTTGGATTGGCGACGCGACCATTCCGCAGGGCAGCGGATACGCGCGGGTGATCGTGGCTCCGACCGGACGCGTGCGCTGGATCAGCCAGTTGGGTGATGGCGCTCGCCTTCGCGGGAGCGGTCAACTCGGACCTCAGGGTGAGGTTCAGCTCTGGCAGCTGCTCTATCGTCGATCGGGCTCGGTTCTTTTCGAAGGCAATCTCAACGACAGCGACGAACTCGACGGCGTCGGGGATTGGGTGAAACTCGCGCCGCAACCGTCTCGGGAACGCTCTTACAATGACGGATTCGGCGAAGATCCTCGCGGCCCGGTGGGACTGATCCTCACCGGCGGTCGCTGGGAGCGTCCAGCTCGCGGAGAAAACCTGCTCGGGATTCTCGGCATTCCCGAAACGGCGGACAATCTGCTGGTGGATTTCAGCGAGGGCGGCATCGATGCGAGCGCCACCGATCCGGACGTTGCGGCCACGCTCGATACCCGGAACCGGGTCAAGGTGTCCGACCCGAATCCCGCGAAGGTCACCTTCAGTCTGAGCCCCTCCACCGGCATGGTTAGCGGGATCATGCGTCCGGCCGACGACAACCCGGAAAAGCCCGGCAAGAACTTGATCCGGCCCACGCGCTTCATCGGCATCTGGGTGCCCCGCCTCGATCGAGCGGAAGGCGCTTTCCAGCTGCCGCAGCTCGCCGTGCCTGGCACCACCACCGCGCGAACTTCGCCGATCCTGTCCGGAAAAGTAAGCGTCGAGCCTCAAATACCGCCGATGTAAGGAAAACACGGTACAGACATGGCTAAATGGGCCGGCGCGGTTGGTGTTCCGCCCTTTCCAGGGTAGGAACCGTTTGCGAGTCTCCATGATCATCTGAAAAGCCAAAACTTTCCCGACTTGAAGCACGATGAAAGATCCAGCGCCCCCTCGTTTACTGAAACTGCGCTCCCCCATTCTGCTCGTACTGAGTCTTCTTGGTGCCGAGGCCATGCATGCTGGCGAAGGTCCGGACGACCACACCAGGCTACCAACAGTGAGCGACGACGGACGCTTCATTGCGTTCCAAACGAACGCGACCAACCTGATCGACTA
Organism: Verrucomicrobiia bacterium; assembly: GCA_020439945.1. Classification (GTDB taxonomy): domain Bacteria; phylum Verrucomicrobiota; class Verrucomicrobiia; order Verrucomicrobiales; family DEV007; genus JAEUHH01. The sequence continues at coordinate 1,592 of JAGRPB010000162.1, read as the reverse complement.
CACTGAGGATGACAACGCCACTTATCCCAACGTGTTCTGGATGGATCGCCAGACCCGTAGGATCCACAACGCCCAGTTGGAAGGAGGCGCAAGCGCCACAGAATACTTCGGTGCTGCGACATACCCCTCGATCAGCCGGGATGGTGAATGGATCGTCTTTCAATCTTTGAACGAATTCATCCCCGGCAATGACGGGCATGTGAATATCTTCGTCAGCGCCGTGCGTTCGGTGGCCGATGGCATCGCAGCCCCGACGAGATTCAAGATGATCAGCCGAGCGTCGAATGGAGACGCGGGTAACGGCATCAGCAAACTGGCCTGTATCAGTGGGAACGGGCGATTCATCGTCTACAAATCAAACGCCACCAACCTGACCGCAGACACGGTAGCCGGCGGCAATCAATACCACTACTTCCGGCACGACCGCGACTTCGACGAGAATGGCATCTTTGATGAGATCGGAGCGAATGCCACGAAGACCACATTGATGGGGGGCACTTCCTCCCTGGCCGACGATGCCGACAACTACTGGCCGTCCCTCTCCTATGACGGCTTCAAAGCGCTCCTGTTCATGGAGTCGGCGCTCCCCAAGTATTGGAAAGACGGGGTGATCTACGACCTGAGCAGTGGGGTCACGCCCGGCGGTTTGAGTCCGGACGGTACGGCTGTGCTTTCCCCCAGCCGCATCTACGATCCGCTATCCACGAATCCTAATGATTTTGGCACCTACTACCGCTACCGGACGGGTGGCTCCCAGACCTTTGGCTTTCCCGACAGGGGAGAGGGGGCGGTGGCAAACAATGGTGCCTCGCTGATCCTCACTTCTACCGAAGCTGACATCGCGTCTGCTGACGACAACGACAACGACCGTGACCTTTACCTGATCGACCGTATCAACGGCATTACGAGCCTCATCAGCTCGGGTGTGGGAGGACCAGCGGATGGCCAGTCCGGCTTCAGTGTTTTCCCGGACCCCAATTTCGACATGTCCTCCGACGGCCGCTACATCGTGTTCTCGACCAATGCCACCAATATGGGCTTCGAGGATAACAATGGCACGGCAAACGACATCATCTTCATCGACCGCCAGGAAGGCATTCGCGACCGCGTCGAAGCGGCCGAAATCCTGCCTGGATTGAAGGTGGAGGGTGGGCCGTCCGTCAGGACAAGCGAGGCCGGTGGCTCGGCCGATATTTCCCTTTCGCTCGAGACTGAGCCCACCCGAGCCGTCACGGTGAATGTGTCGGGATGGAACGCGGCCGAAGGGCGAGTCTCCGCCAGCCGGTTCGTGTTCACGCCTGCCAACTGGGATCAGCCCCAAGTGCTCACGATCACCGGAGTCGATGACTGGATCGATGACGGGGATATCACCTACACCATCAGCTTGAAAACGACCAGCCGCGACGTCGGCTACTCCCGGCTGTCTGAAGAAATCGAAGTCGTGAATGACGACGACGACGACCCCTCCGCAGGATCCGAGATCAAGGTCGGTCAGCAAGTGAACCTTCCGCTGGATGCCTTTGGCGAGGTGATCGCTATCGGGGGCACGCCTCCCGGAGTAAGTTGGGATCGAAATACGAATTCATTGGTTG
>JAGRPB010000161.1 GCA_020439945.1 Verrucomicrobiia bacterium | reverse complement strand
CCACGGATTCCTCCGTCGGTGAACGCGGGAATTCCCGAGGACGTCCTTCAGCGCCGTGCGGGTCACTGCGCGATGCCTCCTTCCTTCTCTAGTGCGTTGAAGTAGGCATCGAGTCCGGCACGAAATTCTTCCGGAAATTCCTGGCCGGCCCGACCGGTGCTTTGCCCGACCGAGCGATTCGTGACCTCGGCTTCCGCGTCCGCGCCGGGGCCGATTTCCGACAATGCCGCGCTGCGGGCCACGGCCGAACCACTGCCGCCGCCTGGATTCGAACCGCCACCTCCACCGCCGCCGGGTTTCTGGCGCCGGGCCTGGAGGAGAAGCTCGATCGCCTCGGTTTCCGCCGCGATGGCTGGCGGTCCGGTATCGGGCGATTGGAGGATGTCGCGGGCCTCCAGCATTGCGGTGATCACCGCCGAAAGCAGTTGGATCTCCTTGGAAAATTTCTGAGGACCACCTTCGAGGTTGATGATGTCGTCGACCGCGCTGCGCACGTGATCGGCGACTCCATACTGGGTCTTGGAAAGTCCCGTCGCCATGTCGGCAAAATCTTCCTTCTTCAAAGCGGACCGGCTTTTTTCCAGTTCGCGGGTTTCGTCTCGCAGGTCCATTTCGTCGTGCAGGGCCTGCATCACCTTGAGCACGATCTCCGGCGGCAGGCTGTCCTTACTACCTCCGGAACAACTGGAACATTGCGCGGCAGAGACGAGATTCTCGGCCCAACGATCCAGCGTGTCGGCCCAGAATTCGGCCTGGATAATCGAGCTGCCGCTGAAATTCGATTCGGTCGTGGCGGCGACATCGGCGATCTCCCGAATCACCTGGGTGTCTTTCATCGCGTCGAGCAGTGAGGTGAAACGCATGTCCGGTTTCCTTGTTACATAAGCCGCGAGATCGGATTGGATGTCGGATATTTTCTCGCTCTCGGACCGGGAATGCGTCGCGTTCTCGGCGTTCACATTGGCGGGTTCGCCGGAGACCTCGCCGGCATCGATACCGAAGGCGGAGAGAGAACCCACGTTGAGCGATTTCGCGATCTCCATCTGGGCGCGGGATGCGGCTTTCAGTCGCTTCACGAAGGTGCTTGCTTCAAGACTGGCGAGCAGTTCTGACAGATCGTCCGCCACCTTGGCGAACTCGGCCAACAGATCACGCTGCTGATTGACGGCTTGATCGAGTTTTTCCTGCGCATCTGACTGCGGTGGCTTGGGCGGCGGCGTTTCACCGGGCAGCGCGCCGAGCGTGGTGTTGGGCAGTCCTTGGAAACCGGCGCTGGGTTTCTTCGGGGGACCCGGAGGTTGCGGCTTGGCTTCCGCGGTTTTCAGATAACCCTTTTCGTTGTCGGAAATGGTGGGAACCGGATCAGGCTGCTTCGCTTCGGGATCGACCGGCTTCGGAGGTCCGGGCGCGGCGGCGAGTTCGCCATTCTTCACCGAAGGCGCGGTTGGCTTGCTCGGTCCGCTTGAATTCTCTTTGGCTTCGGAGGGCTTGGCCTCCGCCGTTTGCTGTCCCTGATTGTTGCTCGGCTTGGAATTCGGATCGGGCGCTTGTCCGGGTTTGGCCCCGGCGGCGCTGGAACTTTCCTTCAGCAAATCGGCGACCGACGGCATTCGCTTTTCGGCAATGTCGTCGAGCATTTGCAGCATCGTCGCCCAGCTTTCGAGGCGTTCCGCATCGAACTCGGGATTGCGCGTGCCCTGTTCCACGAGCCGGCGTCCGGAGTCGTTGAGCGAATCGAGTCTCGCCGCATTGGCCTGTTCATCGGCCGCCTGCCGGGCGACCCGTCGGCGATTCTCGGGTCGATCGAGATCCGTTGCTTCCATGGCGCGAAGCTCCTGGTTGATCGCGTGAAGTTGCTGCTCGCGCTCATAGCTTTCCCGAGCCGCGTCGAGCCATTTGCCGAACTGTTCCGTCAGCCACAGGGCGTGATCGGTCGAGTCGAGCACGTGCAACACAAAGGCTGGCGAATAAACTCGGCCGCGTTCATCGAGGTAGTCTTCGGCCCAGGCGCGCACTTCGAGCGTTTGCGGTTTCAGCCCTTCCCGGGTCGCGGAAAACGTGGCCCGAGTTTCGATGCTGTGCATATCCGGTGCACCGGCGGCGGCAATCTTACCGCCGACCTGTGCTTCGGCCGCTTCGCCGCCTCCCACCGGTTTCCATTCCAGTCCGACCTGGCGGATGCCGAAGTCATCCTGCACCGCGAGATCGAAGGCGACGACCTCGGAATCGAGCACCACCTGTTCCTGGGTTTCGCGGCGCGCCGAAATCGATGGCGCTTCATCCTTCACCGCCTGGACGCGGAGCTTCAGCGGCTCGCGCGGTTCCAGTCCGAGAACGTCTTTCCAGGCGAATGTGTGATCAACCGAATCAGTGACCGGCTGATACTCAGTCAGCATCTGCCCCTTGGCGATGATGGCGGCACGTCCGTCGATCGATCCCGATTTCAGTTCCCGATTGGCCTCGGCAATCCAGGAAACCGCGGCGCCGTCGAGTAGCCGGACCGTGCCACCGCGAACCTCGACGTCGAGATCGCGATCGTATTTCAGATATTCGGGCAGGCGAACCTTGGCGACGAGCCTGGTCAATTCGGGCCGCGTCCGAGGCTCGAGCTTCACCTTTTCGCGGTCATCGCCGACGGCCAACGCGATCTCGGTGTCATCCTTCTGCGGGGGAAAGGCGAATGGGTAACGTCCTTTCTCACCATCGACTTCCAGTTTCGGCTGACCGGGGATCCGGGCTTTGCCTTTCTCGGGGGTCCACTTGGTGTCTTCCTTCAGTGACGCCGGCATCTCGAACGGTTCGGCGTAGGGGACGACCAGTTTTTTCGGCAGGGCATCGACCTGGGCAAAAGTGTAGCGCTCCGTGTCGCGCCACGGCATCAGCCAGCGGACGGCGGCATTGCGTGCGGCCTCGGGCACCACGATGCCCGCGACGATGGCCAGCACCAGCAGCGCCCCGGCCGCGACGGCCCAACCGCGATGATGGGGATTCGGCACCGCGCCCGAGAGATCCTTGTCTTTTACCGCATCGGCGGCCTGGGCGATGGCGGCGCGGACGAGGCGTTCGCTGCGACCCGTTTCGCCGAGCGATTCTTCGTGCGCCAGTTCCACGATGCCAAGCAACTGATCGCCCAGTCGCGGAAACGCTCGACGCACCAAGCGAGCCACGTCTTCGAGCCGGCGTTGGCGCCAGACCCAGCGATGCCAGAGTAGCGGCAGGCCGATGCCGGCGACTGCCGTTCCCGCGAGGAGGAGCGTTGTTCGCAGCCAGCGGGGAGTTTCTCCAAAGCGATCGAGGATGAAAACAAACAGCCACGAAAGCGCGAGCCCGAACAATGCCGCTAGAAGGCCTTCCGCAAATTTGATGACTCGGACCCGGCGGCGAAATTCCGCCAGTTTCTCCGTCAGTTCTGGAGGCAGTTGGTTCGGCGGATCATCGTTCATGACGGCGGGAGAGAGACCACGGAAAGGGTGCGGGAAACCGCGTTCCCCATCAAGTCAGAAAAGTGTCAGGATTTCCCGCGATTCAAGAGGGTTGAGTCGGCGACCCAACCCTGTTTGGTCGTGGGTTTCAGATAGTTTTACGGATCGGGAAACGGGAATCTTAGGGTTTTTCGGGCGGCTGGTCAGGGAGCGCGGTCAGCGACCGCGCCTACAAAGATCGGCAACGGGAGGCGCGGCCGCTGAACGCGTGCGGTCGATTTCGCGCCATCGAAGCAGCAGTTCGCGCGCCGAGAGCGGTGCTGGCTCGCCGCGTTGTTCCAGCAGCCACCGCGCCGCCTCGGTGACCTCGACATCCGGATGATAGCGATCGCGGGCGAAGTGGAGGTATTTCATGACGAGAAACGCATTGAACCATCGGAAGAAGCGAACGCGAAAGGCCTCGGCATTGGTGACGTTGGCCCGAATCTCGGAGAGGCGTTCGGAGAATGCCTGCGTCTCCAGGAAAGCCCCGATGGAGTCTGGAAGATGGTCGAATTTGGATTCGAAACCGTCATCGAGTCGGCCAAAGAATTCACCCAAATCAAGGAAGCTTGCGGGCGCATAAGTGAGGCAGGGACCTCCTTCATTGATGCGCTCTCCGACGGCACGGCCGGTGCCGAAGGGAACGCGATGCGACGCTCGTGGTGAGGGAATGACTCGGGTGGTGTTCAGTTCGCGGACGTTGCCAAGCGGCGTGAACTTGTGAAGAAAGTAAAAGTCCTCTCCGGCTTGGCGTCGATTCATGCCGTTCTGTGCCTGGTAGGCAACGCAGCGAACCGCCATCGATGATCCAATCGTCTGGGTGGCAAAGGGAAATCCAGCGAAACGCTGGGCGTTTACGTAGGTTCGCAGGTGAAGCTCGTAGTCGGTGATGGCGTGATAGATTTCCGACGAGAACTCGTCGCCCTCGAGGGGATGTTCGAAGTGAATGCTGCAGGCCTGCGCGGCTTCGTCGATGCGGAAGAGCGATTCGATTTCCGCGAGGTAATTCGGATCGCATCGGCTGTCGGCATCGAAACAGGCGATGACGCCATCAGGTCGGCCCACGCGTTCGAGTCGTCGACACGCCTCGTCCATCCCAATTTTCCGGGCCAGGCCGACGCCGGCATGTTTTCGGGGTAAGCCGTGGGCTTCGAGAATGTGGAAACGCAGGCGGCCATTCCCATCTTCCGCCGCCCAATCGCGAGCAAGTGCGGCGGACTCGGCGTTGCGAGCCACGATTTCTGACGAGTCCGTTTCACTGGTATTGACGACGACAATGACTTCGGCGGAGCCAGTCGTTGAGTCGCAGGCGCGAAGCGAAGCGAGGGACTGGAGCAGGGATTCGCTTTCATCGCGAGCTGGGATCACTACGCAGAGCCCAAGGTCAGAAGACGGCTCGACCTTGATCAGCGGACCGAAAAGGGTGCGTTCGCGGAGATAGCGGGTCATGAAGTTGAAAGGAGAGGCGACAATTCTGTCGCCTTTGAAATGCCTGATTCTTGTCTCATTTTCGGGGCGACAGGATTGTCGCCCCTCCTTTCTAGAACAGCCCCGCACCTTTTCGTCCCGCCCAGAAGACGCCCATCAGGAGAACGATGAAGCCTGCCCAGGCGGGATGAGACCAGAGCGGGAGGCGACGTTGCTCCGGATCGGGCTCGGGAAGGGCGGCGATGGCCGAGACGACTGAGGCGACATCGGAGGATTCGAGGACTTCTCCCCGGGTGAGTTGCGCGATCTCTTCGAGCACATCGAGACGGGCGGGGCGGCCACGTTTTTCCTTGGTGGTGCCTTGAATCGGAATCGTCGTTTCCAGTGGTGCACCGGCTTCGGCACAGGTCAGGCGAAGTTGGTAGGCACCGGCTTCTTCGGGGGTGAAGGTGCCCGTAAAAAGTCCCCAGGCTTCCTCGCCGGCGGGCGCGAGGCGTAGGCTGGAGACTTTTCCAGAGGGGGCGGAAATCTGCGCGATAACGGCGCCGTCGCGGAGTGGTTCGCCGGTGGCGCTCATGACGTTGGCATTGAGCGTAAGTGCCTCGCCGGTTTTTGGGCGATCAGGAGTGTAAAAGAGCCGCATGTTTTCGCCCGAGGCCATGTTGCGCTGGTAGGCCATCCAGCGAACCACCTGACCCCAGAACCGGTAATGGTATTTGTCCTCGACCGCCTTTCTCCATCGCCACGCGCCATCGGTGCCCATGAAGAGGATTTTTCCAGCGCCATAGGGCCGGGTGACGATCAAAGGAACGCGGCCGTAGCGGGTCGATTCGGTCCCGTGAGTGGCCAGCACCTCGGTGCCGACTTTGGCCCGGAGGGCGGGGGCATACCAGTGAAAGCCGGGCAGATTGTTCCAGGTTTCGGCGCTGGCGTCGTCGGTGTCTTCGAGCTTGGTCAAAAGGCTGGAGCGTCCGGCGCCGGTCATGACGAGTTTACGGGGGAGTGGCGTGCCCCGGCCGGGCGGGTGCGGTGCGGGGCAGGCGACTGGCATCCGTTGATCGCGGGGTGAATTGAGAAACGTCGACTCATAGCCGCGCAGACCGGGCAGGAAGACAAGACCGCTGGCCTGATCGCGAACGAGGAGGCGGAGTTGTTCGAGTTGGGAATCGCTCAGCTGATTTCCGGCGAGCCCGACATCCCCGAGGAAAACGACGTCATATCCGGTAAGCTGTTCATCGCTGGGAAAGCTCTCAAGGTAGCCGCGTCCGGCGCCAGTCTTTCCGAGATCAGGATGGAATAGCAGGCACTCGACTTCAACGCCGGGGTCGCGTTCGAGCGCGTTACGCAGATAGCGGTACTCCCAGCGTGGGTACGTCTCGATGATGAGAACACGCAGCTCTTCTTTCCGAATATCGAGCGTCGCTTCCTGAGTGTTGTTTTGCAGGTATACCTCGGCGCCCGCCTGGGGCACTTCGAGCGCGAGCTTGGCTTCGCCGGACTGGGACGGGCGCCACACGATACTGTCTTCCAGTTTTCCCATCGCCGGAATATTGGCCGTCTGAGTGATTGTCTCACCTCCGGGCGCGTGGAGTTCGAGGGTGACGGTTTCTTCGCGGGGGAGCGTGCTGGTGAGGGTGAAAGGAATGCGAAGCGGTTTGCCGGCGATGGCAAAGACAGGCACTTCGAACGAGGAAATCTCAACATCGGGCAACGCTTCGCTCGAGCCGGTGGGAACCGCGAAAACGGGAACGTTTCGCATGCGCAACCGAGTCGCGGCTGCGGAAGGCGCCTGACCGGCATTCCAATCGCCATCGCCGACCAGAACGACGGCGGCGAGTTGAGGATGTTTTTCAGGCAATGCGGCCAAGGCGGCGTTCAGGTCGGTCGCTTCCTTGGCCGGCTTTTCGTTGGACGAAAACGACTCGATGGCGACGTCCATTCGCTCGCTAAGCGAATTCCAGGCGGCAGCTTCGCCCAAGGGGGCCGCGATTTCGGCCCGGGAGCGAGGTGGTTTTTCCGGGGCGGCAGGATCGAGCACGTCCGCGGTTTCCATGCTGCCGGACACATCGGTCAGCACGGTGAGAACTGGCTTTGATTCGGGGCGAAAAGTTTCGCGCCACTCGGGTTGAAGCAAAGTGATGGCAATGGCCACGGCGATAAGAACGCGAAGGAGTTCCAGCCCACCGACGGAGCCGCGCCAGCCGCTGCGCTGCCATGCGAGGATCGCGAGCCCGATGACCACGGCGACGAATAGTCCGCCCGCGGCCAGGGCTGCCGGGGTGGGGGAGAATTCGAGGCTCTGGCTTTCGAGAGTCACGCGGCGGAGCGGGGAGAAGTCGGAGTTTCGGTTTGCGGAAACCGGGAGGCGCTGGCCGATTTTTCATCGGCTTTTCTTGGCGGGCGCTTGGCGGGCAGGGAGAGCAGGGCTTCGAGAACCAGGGCGGCGGCCATGAGGAAAAGAAAGGTGCGCCAAATTTCGCTGGCTAAGCTGCGCTCGTCCTCGACCACGTCTTCGATGATGCGGTGATCGAGTCCGGCGAACAGTTCGTTCACCGTCGTCGTCGGAAGTCGAGCCGACTGGTCTTCCTCCAGCGGCCGATTGAGAGCGATGAGGCGTTCGTCATCGCCTTCACCGTGACGGAGCACTCCGGCCCGCAGCGGAAGCATTGACGACGGCAACGCAGTTTCTTCATCGCCTTCAACCCGCTTCCAGAGACTTGCGGCAGAAGCGTCGCCGAGCACGCCGGGGGCGGCGATACGTTGCTGAGCATTGCCGAGTGTGGCGGAGCCGGCATCGCGGGCACGATGGAGGAGGGCGAAAAGGACGACACCGTCTCGCGCCAGGGTCGAGTGACTGGTGCCGGGTAGCGTGGCCAGAAACCAGGCTTCGCCAGAGGCGCGATCGAATTCCTCGGTGGGAGCGAGCCGGACCAATAGCGGTTCGTTGTTTTCCATGCGAGCGAGGGGAACCACATCGCTGTTTTCCGCCGCAATCGCCCGTCGGCGAAGCACGCCAATTTCCCCGACCGGAAGTGCGGTGCCATCGCGGGTGTTGGCGAGCAGTCCATCGTCGGCCCGCCACCAATCGACGAGTGCCGGGCTACCGTTGGTGCTGTCCTCCCAATCACCCCAACTGACGCCATGAAAACTGCCGTTACCGGGAATTTCGGGTGGGAGAAAAAGGAGGCTGCGGCCCGCCGCGAGATGACTCTGCAACTGACGCGCGATGAGTTCGTCGGGTTCGGGCAGTGGGGCCTGCCAGATGATGAGCGCGGTCTCGTCCCACGGGATTTCTGCCGCGCGATCTGGCGGCAGGGTGATCGCTTCGTAGGCACGATCGGGTTCGAGGGGCGCTCCAAGCGCGGCGCGGATCGGAGTCATCGCGATCGGGTCGTCAGTGACGATGACCGATTTCAGCGCCGCTGGTTCGTCGAACACGAAATGCCACGCGTTGTCGGAAGGCGACGAGTCGGCGGGCAATTCGACCCGGCCCCAGCCGCGTTTCACGCCCGCATCGATGGGAATGACATGACCGCGCAAACTGAGTCGTCCATCTTTCAACTCAGCTTCGTGAACGCTGGTGACGCCATTGATCACGAACCGCAGCGGCAGTTCTGAATTGGGCTCTGCCTCGTCAGGATTGGTGCTGGAGACTTCGAGATCGAGCACCAGCTCTGCTTTGCCGCCGCTCTCACGGCGCGCGGCTCGTGCGACGGTCACCGCGAGATTGTCTGGCGCGGCTTGGGGGTAAGCGAGAAGATGAAAGCGGACGCCGGGGAGTTCAGCAAAACCCTGCCGCAGCGGTTCCCATCTTCCGCCCGATGCGTCCCAATCGCCCTGCTGGAGATCGCTCAGCAGCCAGACATCGGTGCGACCGGTCTGGTTTTTCGTGATGTAATCCAATCCCGCCTGAAGCATTGCGGGGATGTCGGCGGAGGTGTCCGTGGCCCAGGTGGCGGGCAGCTCGGCCAGTAGTTCAGGGTTTTCCACCAACTGGGGATCTTCGAACCCGGCGCTGTCGATCAGGACCAGTTTGGCCCTGCCGCGATAGGCGTCGCGAATTCCATCCGTGAGCTTTTTCAAACCCGCCTCGCGTTTGCTGAGCCCGGTCGCCAGGTTTTGCTGTTCCATCGAAGCCGATCGATCGATCAGCACCAGCACCGTATCCGGCGCGCCGCCGGTAAGCCCCAGCCAGCCGCCGGCGAGCGGTCGCGCGGCAGTGAGCAGAATGGCAGCCACCGCGATGACACGAAAAGCGAGGATCAACCAGCGGCGCAGCCGCGAGTAGCCGCGATTCATCTGCTGAGCCGCGAGCAGGAACTGCATCGCGGCCCATTGCACGGTCCGTCGGCGGTGCAGGTGGATCAAGTGAATGATCACCGGCAGCAGTGCGAGCGGGAGCGCGAATAGCAGCAATGGTTGAAGGAAACTCATGGGGCCGGCTTTGCCGGAGTTTTCGGTTTTGTTTTAAGGGTTAAGTTTTAAGTGGGGATGCGGGGCGTAGGCTTGGCACTCGGGACTTGGCTATGATTCGTGGCCATTCGTGTTCAACTGATTTGGGGACACGAATTTCCACGAATGGAAAGAATGGCACGAATTCTGTGGTGTTGGATTTGATGCCGGCCTCATCCTCTTCCTGAGCGCTTCGGGGTTCGACCAATGAGAAAGCGGGCGAGGACGGTTGCGTAATCTTCGTGGAGAAGGACTCGGTGATAGTCGAGGGCGGTGGTGCGGACGATGTCGTCGATCTCGGTCAGCCACTGAGTAACCGCGGTTCGGTAGGCGCGAGCGACGTCTTCGGGATCAGCGAGGACGGGTTCGCCTCCTTCGAGATCGACAAAACGGGCGGGACGATCGAAGTCGAAGTCGATCTCCTGCCGGTCGAGCAGGTGAAAGATCGAGATGTCGTGTTTGCGGAAGCGAAGATGCTGAATGGCCGAGCGGAGTTCACCCGCGTCAGCGAACAGATCAGAGAGAATCAGGACGAGGGCTCGTTGCGGAATGCGTTCGGCAGCTTCGTGGAGAGAGGCAACGAGGTTGGTGGTCCCGATCGCGGTGAGTTCGCTGAGCGAATCCAGCACCAACCCGAGGTGGGTGGCGCCGCGCTTGGCGGGAATGTTTGTCGGGGCGTGGTGCGCCTTTTCCTCGCCCGCCGACCAGAGTCCGACAGCGTCGCCCTGTCGGGCTGCCAGCCATGCCAGCGAACCTGCCAATTTCCGGGCGTAGTCGAGACGGGTGGCTCCTTCGGGACCGAACTTCATGGAGCCGCTGACGTCCATGATCAGCACGAGCCGCAGGTTCGTGTCGGCTTCGAATTCCTTCAGGTAGTAGCGATCACTCCGTCCCCAGGCTCGCCAATCGAGGCGGCGAATGTCGTCGCCGGGCACATATTTTCGATACTGGGCGAACTCCAGGCTCGAGCCTTTCACCGGACTCCGGTGCATGCCGGTGACGCTGCCGAGCATGGCCGACCTCGCGTGCATCGGCAACGCCATCAGGCGCGAGAGCACGGTCGAGTCGAGGAAGTCGCGGGAAGCCATCGGAAAACGGGAGAATCAGGAAAGGGCGTCGGTTTCGCAGAAACCGGAATGTCGTTTCCTGCTGGTGGTATTCATTCTGCTTAAAGCAAGTTTGGATTGAGAGACGATGAAGTGATGACGAAAACTCACGCACAGAGATTCGGAACGCGATGGGATGTCCGTTGTGGTCTCGTCACGTTCTTGGTGGGCACATTTTGCCTGTTCACCATTCCGTGCGCCGTCGCCGAGGACGAAAGCTGGGAATGGTGGACGTGGTCGAACACCGACCTGATCCGAGAAGACAACTTCCGGCTTCATCTCTACCTCGATCAAAGGCTTGCTGAAGAACGAGGTAGCTACGTCCAGATCGTGAGCCCGCGAGCGAAGTGGCGCCTGAATCCCAATTTCGATTTCGGCCTCGGCGCCAGTGTGCTTTCGATCGAGAAAGGGGATTCCGGCAGCTACTATGCCCAGGCTAGGCCCGAACTGGAACTGAACCCATTCTTCTCCCTCGGCGACGAGTGGAAACTGCATTTCCGCAACCGGATCGAGTCCCGCTGGAACGAATTCGCCGGCGATCCGCTCCTTCGCACGCGTCACCGTATCAAGCTGACCTGGACCGGTCTCGATCTCGGACCGTTGAGCGGTTTCTACGCGAACAACGAATGGTTCATCGATTGGGAAAAGGGGCGCTGGTCCGAGGATCGTCTCATCCCTGCCGCGTTTACCTTCGATCTCGGCGACAGTGGGGCGCACCTCGACATTTTCTACATGCTGCGCTTTGCCGACCGGGGCAGCGGATGGGAGCGCGACCATGTGTTTGGAACCTTTTTGCGCTGGAGTCTGTGAGAGAAGGAGCACTCAGTCCTCCGCCGCCAATTCTTCCGCGAGACGGCGGGCGACGTCGCGGCTGCTGACGCCTTCGCTTTCGGCGGTGAAGGTGGTGAGAACGCGGTGCCGCAGGACGGGTTCGGCCACTTCCATGATGTCTTCCAGCCGCACCATGTAGCTTCCGTAGAGAGCGGCGCGTGCTTTGGCGCCGAGGATGAGATACTGCACTGCGCGCGGTCCAGCGCCCCAGCCGACCAACGGCCTCAGCCACTCAGGTGCCTCGGTTTCATTCGGACGCGTGCGGCGGACCAGGTCGACCGCGAAATCGTAGATGTGATCCGGCACCGGCACGCGGCGAACGAGCGACTGAAAAGCCATCACTTTTTCTCCGTCCAGCACGTGTTCCAACGGCGGAGGCGTGGCCCCGGTGGTGGTTCGGGCAATGGCCAGTTCTTCGTCCCGGCTTGGATAGTCGACGCCGATCATGAACATGAATCGGTCGAGCTGCGCTTCCGGCAGGGGATAGGTGCCTTCCTGCTCGATCGGGTTCTGAGTGGCGAGGACGAAAAACGGTTCCGGCAGGTGATAGGTGCGCCCGGCCACGGTGACGCGGTGTTCCTGCATCGCTTCCAGCATGGCGGCCTGCGTTTTGGCCGGCGCGCGGTTGATTTCGTCGGCGAGAACGATGTTGGCGAAAACCGGGCCCTTGGTGAATTCGAACTCGCGTTTTCCTCCCGGCGCTTCCTGGAGAATGTCCGTTCCGGTAATGTCCATGGGCATCAGGTCCGGCGTGAACTGGACGCGGCTGAAACTGAGCGACATCGTCTCCGCCAGACGGCTCACGAGCAGTGTCTTCGCCAGGCCCGGCACGCCCATCAGCAGCGAGTGGCCGCGTGCGAAAAGGCAGATCGCCAGTTCCTCGATCACCTTGTTCTGTCCGACGATGATCTTCCCGAGTTCGGCGCGAAGTTGGTCATAGACTTCCCGCATTTCGTCGATGGCATCGACATCGTCGGCGGGCAGGGAATCGGGAGGAGACGTGGCGGGAGAGACGGTATCGGCCATGGGAGATCGGAGTGCGTGGAGCTGAGATGGTGGCGCCTTGTTTGCCAGAAACCTACCCGTTGGAGCAAGTGTCAAATCCTCGGGGGGCGTTCGGCGTCACCCTTTCTACGTCAGGAATGCCCGCCGTCTTAGCCCAAAGTTGTAAAGAAACGG
>JAGRPB010000160.1 GCA_020439945.1 Verrucomicrobiia bacterium | reverse complement strand
CCCACTTGCATCCTCCCGGAAGCTGCTGCGACGAACATGAATTTCTCACCGTGAAAATGTCCGCCCAAGCCGAACGGGCAATGTCCAAATTGGCTCATGGCCATGCCCCTTGCAGGCTCATGAATCACGCCTCAAGAATGCCATCCCGAGCAGGGCAAATTCGACATGCGCAGGGGAGGCTGAGCAGACGGTTTTTTCCTGAAATCCTTCGGAGAGCGAATTTTTCGGACTCTAGCCCTGGCGAGACAAGGGCGTGGGTTCCATACAATAACGCACAGCACCACCTGTTACCCATTGTTTACAAACGCTTTGAGGGGCAGGCGGTTCGATTTCCGGTGTTCGAAAACGCATTGAATTACGGCACCCGATAATCATATTAACCCTTTGGATATGAACAATTAACAGCGCAATTATTGCGCATTCGAATGCACATCAAGTTTCGTAAATTCGACCAAAAATGTACGAAATCGTGTTCGAAAATTGCCGGGATCTGGGAGAATTACGGCATGGATTTTCAAAATCACTGACGAATTCGACCGTCACCTCGCCCGACATGCTGGAGCCATCCGTGGCAGGCATGTCAGGGTGGGAGCCCGGAGGTCTCCTCATTTTTGAGGAGACCCATGATCGAACCGATCTGCAGCGATCACACTCGACTTTTCAGCAGCGGATGGGCGAACGGCAATCCCCATCGACACGTCAGCCTGCCTTCCCGGTAACATTCGCAATCTTTACTCAGGCAGATCGATTTCGGGTAATCCCAATCTCCGCCAACGCAAACGCCATACTCCTGCCATTCTGATCCAGTGGCGTTGTCGTAGTGCTCCTTGAGTGCGGACCAGTATTCAAAGTGATCCTCACCATCAGGGATCTCAGCCAGAAACTCCGGGTCGAAGGTGCATTGAAAGCAGGGTTCTTCGAAGAAACCCGGCCACACTTCCACGAACAAGCCCTCCAAGACCATGGCATCGAATGCCACTCCCAGGTGATACCGGGGGCCCTGGTAGTGCGACTCGGCGATATCCACGAGCGTAGGACGGATCATTGGCGACATCCACGGAGATGGCTCATCACCATCACGCCACCCCACCAGAGCGCCATAGATTACAGCCTGACGCGGCGTAAGGCCAACCGGGGAGTAGGAGGTACCGAAGGCATGAGACGCGTCCACAGTGCGGAGGAACCGGGCCTCGAGTTCAATCCTCTTGATGGCATCCCCATCAGACATAGGGATGATGCGGGACAGTATCCGCCGGGCCTGGAACAATTGGTCGCCGCGGATCAGAGCCTGAAGGTCATCCAGCTTCTCGGCCACTTCCGGGTCGATGGGATCAAAGGTGGAGATCTTCATGGCGTGCAGGGACCGGGGATGAAGGGGTGGGATTCCCAATCGATTGCGTTCCAGAGTTCCCGGGTAGAGGACGCGTACTGGCAGGGCAGTCCGCAATCACACCAATCACATGAAGAACCGGGCAAGGTGCGATCTGGGCCGGGCACCGTGGGAAAGCCCTGGATTTGCGCATGCCACCGGCAGGAACACCGGATCGTGCCACAGAGCAGGAAGGACGAAAGAAAGCCGCCGACGGCGGAATGCATGGCGTGCTTGCCATGGAATGTGCATGCATGGCTTTCATCCTTTCCACCCACCTCCCGGAAAAGAAAATAAGCGACGCCCGCCGCAGGCGGGATCGCCCGTTTTCTTTTTTTATTCTCCCTGTCTTCATTCTCGATTCTTATATTGGGGCCCTCCAGATGCCCTGCGTTTGCCCACCATCTGCCCTCCGATTGCCCTGCGTATGCCCTTCGATTCAGACGGGTGATTTTCGAATAATCGCCCCGGCAGTTGTGAAATGTTGAACGCATATTGAAATGGCTTTTGAATTTCCGAAATGGGTGATCGTTTTCTCAGGCATCGGGCTGATATCTGTCCCAGTTCACAACCCGGATGAGATTCTTCACCCGTTCGCCGCCCAAGATTTCAATGCTTCCCCGCTCATCAAGAATGGCCAGTGCTTCGTCGGCATCCACCATTGAGAGACCGAGTTCATGTTCCAGCACGTCGAAGTCCAGGGCGATGTGTCCTCGCTGTATCTCCCAGTGTTTGGGATGGGTGAATACCTGCGTGTTCGCTAGGATGTATAGCCAAAGTCGAAGGGTTGCCGGTTTGGAAAACAACGGTTCGGCGCTTTCATCAAGGATCCTGCGAAACAATGAGAAGTAGCCCTTTTTCTGGGTGGTTGCACCGGAGGCGACGTGATGGATTTCCCAACCTTGGATTCGGTATTCGTTCGATTTGAAGGTGCGGCGTTTTTTAACGAGCCCGCCTTTTTCGAGCTTATCGATAGCCCCGCGCACCTGCTTGACCGTAAGGCCAGTCTTCGCGGCGATCGTCTTGTGGCTTGGCCAAGTAAATCCAGATTTCAGGACACCAAGTCCTGAGCGAGTGAAAAGAGCCAAAAAAGCGTATACATTGATGGCATTCGGGTTACCCAGCGCACACAGATCCCGGAACCTTTCCCTGGAGAACGGCAGATACCCACCCCGAGGTCTTTCAGGCTCCTCCCGATCCTCGAACCGCTGATACTCGAACCGCCGGGTGACCGGAACCCGCACCCCTTTTCCGATACCGTTGGGGAAAAGCACGTTCAGGCTCTGGCTCTCGCGGTACATTTCGCGGGAAGCACCATCATCATCGTCATCATGAGGATCTTCCCCCATGTCTTGTCCGATCCCGATGAATGCATCTGTGGCATCGAAAAGCCCCCTGCAGTCCGCAATGTCGCTCAGATCGAGGTATCGTTTCCCAGCGTTGGCGGACACCGCTTGTGCGAACACGAAGATGAGAAGTTTTCCCCTACAGGAGGCCGCGACGATTGCTTCCATCGCGTCCCGCATTTTCTGCCTCGCGGTGTATTCATCCCCCGAGAAACAGTTGAAGTCCAGATAGTCGAGCACGACCAACCCGGGCTCGCTCCTTAGATCTCTCTCAAACTCATGCAGGACAGTTCCCAGCACATTGGAAAGATCTGCACTCGGCTGCGGGACATGATGATACCGGACCTGGTTAATCCGTTTCGCGAAATGTTTCCATCGTATTATCTCAGGTGCCTCAAACTTCCTCGGATTCGGCACCAGGTGTCCAATGCCGTCCCGGCACAAATACTCTCCCTCCTTGTCCAGATCAGCATGGTTACATGGGATCGAAAGGGTAGCCGACACGATTCGTCTCCCCAATTCCTCCGGAGAAACCTCCGTGGAGATGAATTGGATCTGAGTGCCCTGCAGCGTGGCGAGAGCATGCCGAATGATCTGAGAGGAGAGAACGGTTTTCCCCGCACCCGATGCTCCGATAACGCCGATCACATTTCCGGGTTGAAGACATTCCTCCAACGCTTCGTCCAGTCCGATAAGTCCGGTCGAAATAAATGGTTCGTGTGTCATAACCTAGAACGCAATTCAATAAGGATTCCAAGACCGTCGGCACACCCCAGGAACGGTCGGACCGATTGATGATCGAACGCGACTGTGTCCCCGGGGGTGCCTGGGGGTTCTTCAGGTGGACATGGCGTCCGTGCCTTCGACCACTGGGTCTTCTTGGCTGAGGTCGGGGAGCTTGTCAGCGATCTCCTTGATCAGCCCCCTGAGAACCGCAATTCCCTGCCGGAGGGATTCGTTGTCATCAGGCGACATTGCTTGGGGATCCAGGGCATCAACCTTGCGGCGCAGCCCATCAGCGAAATCACTGATGCGTTTCACGACCTGCTTGGGAGTCGGAGACTTGGGCGGGGCCTTGGCCGGGGTGCTGAGTTCGCAACCGAGATCACACATCGTATCGGCGAGGAGACGAGCAGTGATCCGCTTGCCTTTTGCCAGTTCCGCGGCTTGCTCCCAAACCAGCGGTGCCTCACTCATGTCGGCGAGACGGGTGAGAGGGCGGAGTTGCCCCTCACTTTCGGGCTTGGGCAGTTTTCCATTCGGGTCCGAGTCGTTGATGGCCGTGGCCACCTCCGACGCCCGGATCAATTGGTCTGCTCGCTGCGGTGTGAAGCCCCACCGTTCCTTGCAGTATCCGTTGAACGTCTTGTGACGCTCGCGGTACAGGCGCTGAACGCTGATCGTTTCCAAAGCCTTACCGGCTTGGAGAAACGACAGGTTTGCCCCGTGAATGCGATCTTCGCATTCGGCCAGGGTCTTGGCCTCGGAGGAACTAAGCGATTTTTCCGCCGGTTCTTCCTTCGGTTTGTCGTCACTAGAGGTCACGATGTTGGCCGCGACCTCGGTGTCGCATTCTTTTTGCTCTTCGCCCTGAGGGCGGAGAGACGCACTCGGCGCAGACGCTAGGAGTTCCCCCACGCCTTGCGCATTCTCAACGGGCTTGTCGATGGACGTGCTCATCAGTTTTGGCTCAATAGTTAGAATCAAATGGGTTATTTATTATGTTAGTTTCTAGGATTGTTGACCGAGCAACCGCCTCACCTCGGAGACCGGGATCAACACGTGACGCAGTGCGCGACACGGGCGAAGCGAACCCCGACGGATGAGACGGCGCACGGTCGTCTGAGAAACGCCGAGGGCTTCAGCAGCCTCTGCGACTTTCATGGCCTCCCGCGGAAACGCGGGACCGACATTCTTTTGGTGATGTTTTTTCATCGCCGGGGACGTTGATGAATTTTGGGGGGCCGACTACGGGGGAACCGAGGGTGGACCGTTCCCCCATACCGCTGAGAGAAAAGTGTGCCCCCCCCCTTCTGCAGATTCGCCAGATCAGGCTTCCGCCAGATCACCGAAGCCGAAGCCGTCCAAACAATATTTGGCGGCATCGACCCTTAGCCGATTTGCTGCACGGAGAATGACGGGCACTTCGCAGACTGGAATATTGTACACCGTCAGACCCTTGCCAAGGCAGCCCCGAAGCTGATCCCTCAGGTTGGATAGCGCGTTCCTGACTTCACGAGGTCGCCCACATCCCTCTGCAAGTAACTCCAACACTCCTGCTGAACTTTCAGCCATCGTTTCGACAGCAGACGGAGGGAAGCCCATTCGATCGCAAAATCCCCAGAAGGCATCGCGGAGTGGCCGATCCAGACGCTTCGAGATTGAGCCGTCTGATGTCAACCCTTCCAACCAATGCGCAAAATGCGCCTCCCACTGTTCGAGCACTAGCGATACCCCACCAAGCTCCGTTACCTCATCAAGGTGTGCTCCGGCGTTCCTAAGTTCACTCAGCCACTCGAAAAAGTCACCCAGGGACCAGTTCTCCACGAGATATCTTTCGAGTTTAGGATCTCCTTCGAATACTCTCACCGGGTCGATGTTATCATGACAAGTATCCAAGGCGTGCGTCTTGAGTCTGGCTTGAATCCTCCGCCTATCATTGCCGTTTTGAAACCGCAAACCCAAGGATCGGCATGTGGCCAAAAAATCCTTCCGATCTTCAAAATAGAACTCTTTGCGGAGTTGATCCGGGGATGAATTCAGAAGGATTTTTTTTGCTTCAGCAGAGGGCTCCCGACCATGCTTCTGACGGTATCCCCTCAGAATAGCTCTGGAGTAAATGCCCTGGATGCAAAAGCGCTCGAACTCTGCCTGCGCGGGTAGACGACCGTGCCGCAGGCAAAATTGGGCCCAGGCGCAGAACAACTTCGGCTTCCGATTTGCACGCCATTCTTCGGCTTCCAGGTTCAAAACAACGGTGACGTCATGCAGAAATCCCCTTTCCTGCCGAGCCTGTTTGATCTCTTGTTCACTGGCCCCCACCTTGCGCAGCTTCCTTTCGACAGATTCACTGAGACTTGCGGGACCGTTGTTCTCGTGCGCACGAGCGACAGCCTCCCGGGCTTTCTCGAAGCGGTTTGCACTTCCATACCCGCCTGCTCCGATCGCTTGCCCCACCTCGTTGTAGAACAATTCGAACTTTTCCTTGGGTTCATCACCCAAACGCTTCTGAAGGAGCAGGCGCCACTCGCTCTCGGCAAGGCGAATCCAGAAAACGTCATCCGATGCGTATTGCGCAAAGCACATGCGTCGCCGCATCTCGGCCACGAGAAGATAGTGGCGTTCAATCGCAGGACTGACTTTCGGCTTCGCCATGCCTACTCCTCCTCGTCAATCGATAAAAGTTCAGCCATTTTCGCAGAGTGGGAATCGATAACATGCGAGTAGGTCGCAAGGATGAGGCGCCCCCCATCTTTGTGCCCCTGCCAGGAAGAAACCGTCTTGACGTCAACACCGCGTTGAAGAGCCCGGGTAACAAACATGCGTCGTAAAGACCGGTGATCAAAATGAGGATACTCCAATCGTTCACATGCTGCCGCCAGCGCCTTCTTGGCGTCATGAATTGAAAAGACACCCTCATCAGGATGCGGCACGCGATCACCTTTTATCTTCTCAAGGAGCGGGCGCAGTTGAGGAAAGATAGGGATCACATAACCAGAGCGGGTTTTCTGGCGGAAGACGGTAATCGATCCCGTTTCAAAATCGATGTCGGCCCACTTCAGGTTGCGGATTTCCGCGTTACCGACTCCCGCCAATCCCATGAACTCGATGAAATCCGCACTGGCTTCGGATCGAGCATTCAGAGGTTGTTGCCGGACGGACTGCACGATATTCTGGAACTGTTCGAACGACGGCGTCCGACGGATCGGTTTCGCACGCTTCTTGGCCTTGACCTTGGCCGCAGGGTTTTCAGCTAATCGATGATTCGCGATTGCGTGATCAAACACCCCACGAATAAACCAGAGATGGGCATTATAGCTGGACACGCCGAAGTCATACGAGGCCAGCCATTTGCTCACGTCGGCAGGCTTCACATCTCGGATCTGACACTCGGCACGGGATGGGTGCGGCCACTCAGCTTCAATCCGGTCGGCGATCTGGCGCTTTTGGGCAATGGTCTTGGGAGACTGGCTCAAACCGTCGAGGTAATCCTTGCAAAGTGCCGAAAGCGTCATTTTCCCGGCTCTGGCATCGACTCGATCCCTCTTATCAAGCTCATCTCGGAGGAGCCGTTTTGCCTCCGGAAGATGAGTGGATTTCAGACTTTTCTTCACCAATTTGCCATGGCTGCGAAAAATGCCATAGTAGCCTCCAGTCGGAACGTAGCGATAGAGATTGTCTGCCACACGCTCCATCCCATCCGATCTGGCATTACTTTTTCCCATATGATCAGCGTATCCGTATACAAAATCCGTGTCCAAGAAATTCTTTTGGGCCATTTTTTGCATCGCAAATCGTTGATTGTAAATGGATCGCACGGGTAGCTCAGCGGTAGAGCGACTGGTTTACACCCAGTTGGTCGGCGGTTCGATCCCGTCCCCGTGCACCAACTCCCCATGCACGTCGCTGCCGAAGTTTGTTTTCAAGGCGGAGGGAATCTACGCGATTGAGCCCTGTCGCAGGCGGCTGCTTCCCGGTAGGATCGTTGGGCACATGAAAACGTTTCTTGCCGCTACGCTTGCTGTTCTCCTTTTTCCGCTTTGCGGATTCGCTGCCGACAAACCCCACATTGTTCTCGTCATGGCCGATGATCAGGGATGGGGCGACATGGCTTACCAGGGCGATCCTGTCCTGAAAACGCCGAACTTCGACGACGCGGCCGCGACCGGTCTGCGGTTTGATCGTTTCTACGCGGCGGCACCGGTTTGTTCGCCGACGCGGGCCAGCGTGATGACGGGGCGGCATCCCAATCGGATGGGCGTTTTCAAATGGGGCTACCCGATGCGACCGCAGGAAACGACGATCGCGGAAGCGCTGAAATCGGCCGGCTACACCACGGGGCATTTCGGAAAGTGGCACCTGGGATCGGTTCGTCACGACAGCCCGGTGAATCCTGGAAAAAATGGCTTCGATCACTGGGTCAGCGCCCCGAATTTCTACGACAACGACGCGGTGATGTCGGACGAGGGAAAGGCGGTCCAGAAACAGGGCGAGAGCAGTTTCATCGCCGTCGATGACTGCCTGGCTTGGATGAAGGAAGCCTTGAAAGGCGAGGCACCGATCTTTGCGGTGGTCTGGTTCGGCTCGCCCCACAGCCCTCATCAGGCGGTGGAAGAGGACCGGTCGCTCTATGCCGATCAACCGAAGAACAAACAGGATTTCCTGGGTGAAATCACCGGGATGGATCGCGCTTTTGGAAAACTCCGCGATTCGCTGTCGGAATTGGGAATCCGCGACAACACCGTTCTCTGGTATTGCAGCGACAATGGCGGGTTACCAAAGGTCGGCAATGTGGGCGGGTTCCGTGGCCACAAGGGGGATGTCTACGAGGGCGGTCTCCTCGTTCCAGCGATCCTCGAGTGGCCGGAGAAAGTCAAGATGCCGCGATCCACGGACGTCCGCTGCAATACCTGTGACATTTTCCCGACCCTGCTCGATATCATTGGGGCAAAGACACCTTCTCCGGCGCCTCTCGATGGGATCAGTCTGCTGCCGCTGATCGAAAACCAGGCGCCCTCCGCGCGTTCCAGGCCGATGGGTTTCTGGGACTACGCCATCAAGGGAATCCGGACTCCCTCGGCCGAATGGATGGGCGAGCTCCTGTCGGCACAGCAAGCCGGAAAGGATCTTCCACCCGACGAGACAAGCCGCGACGCCGCCAAACTGCCGGATCCATCCTACCCGCTCGACAGCTTTCCCGGTCATTCCGCGTGGATCGATGGCGACTGGAAACTGCACCGGATTCAAAATCAGAAAACCGGGGAGGTGAAATGGGAACTCTACGATCTCGGTGCCGATCCGAAGGAGGAAAAGGATTTGGCCTCGGACGAAGCAGACCGTGTCGCCTCGATGCGCGACGATCTCGAATCCTGGCTGACCAGCGTGGTCAAAAGCCTGAACGGCGAGGACTACTGAACTTCGGTGCCCCAGCCGGGTTCGAATGTCCCTGGCTAAATATCCCGACGGATCGCCGCCGGGGACGAATCTACTGGTTTTTTCTGGCCAGATTTTCTAAGACGCTCCCAACGCGGATCGTTGCAGATCAGGAGTCCAAACCCCGAGAAAATCCATGCCTTTCCATTCGTCTCCCGCCTCCCGTTCAAAAGCCCGAATCAAACCCTGTTGGCTCGTCGGCTTGACCCTGTTGGGTCTGCTTTCGCCGCTGCCTTGCTTTGCCCAGGATGCCCCCGAGCCGCCGATCGAGGAACCGGGTGAAAAAACGGTTCGCTACCTCGATGCCCTGCGCAAGAGGCCGTCCAGCGACACGCTGTTCGATCGCTTTTTCTCAGCGTGGTTGGATGAGGGCTCGATCTCCGGGTTGGGCGCCTATCTGGAACGCCAGAGCGAGGCCGCGGAAGCGACGACGGCGGATCGCCTGCTGCTCGGATTTTTCCTGGCCCGACAGGGAGACCACGAGCAGGCGATCGCGGCCTTCAACTCGGCATTGGAGGACGATCCGAATCAACCCGAGGCCTTGCTGGAAATCGCCAGGCTGGAATTCCGGGCGCTCCGTCTCGAATCGGCGCTGGAAAATCTTGGGCGGTTGGGCGCGCTGGAACTGACGCCGGAACTCACCATCGAAGCGGGCAAGCTGAAGGGCCGCATTCTCGCTCGAACGGGTGATGGGGAAGGCGCTCTGGCCGCCTGGAAAGAGACGGCCGATGTTTTTCCGGATGACGTGGAGCTGCGCGAAGACCTGGTCGATCTCCAACTGGACGAGGGCATGACGCGGGAGGCCATCGCCCAGATGGAAAGGCTGATCGAAAGCTCCGACGACGCCTATGACCGCGTAACCCGAATGCTGCGCCTCGGCGACATTCACACTCGCGAGGGTCAACGGGAGCCGGCGATCGAGATTTACGATGCCAGCCTCGCGGCGGCGGGCCGAGAGACGTGGCTGGAGAAGGAAATTCTCGCCAAATACGAGCAGGTATTCCGGTCGGAAGGCGACGTGGCCGGTCTGAAGAATCATCTCGCCGAATTGGCGGAAGCGGAGCCGGATCGGATCGCGATCAAGAAGCGACTCGCCCTGGTCCAGGCGGAGCTGAACGAGACCGATGCCGCCAAGGCCACCTTCTCGGAGGTGCTTCGACTGACGCCGGGAGATCGGGGAAATCGGGAAGTGTTTGTGGATCTGCTCGGCCGACTGGGGCAGCACGAGGAAGCCGCCGAACAGATGAAGGCGCTCTCCGAGCTTTATCCGAGCGACGTCGAACTCATTGCCCAGCTCGCCATTCGCCAGGACGCGGCGGATCAGGATGACGCCGCCAAAAACTCGGTGCTGACCTACCTCGAGAAGTCAGACGGTTCCGAATACGCCCACCTGCGGGCGGCGAGGATGCTTGAGGAGTTCGCACAGGACGAGGCGGCGGGCGAGATCTATGCGAAGATGGTCTCGGCATTTCCCGAAAGCGTTGAGGCGAAGGACAGCCAAGCGGTCTACCTGCATCGAACCGGAAAGAAGGAGGAAGCGATCGCCCTGTGGAAAACGATTGCCGAAACCGGCTCCGGCGAAGACGCCGCCCGGGCGGCTCGCGCGCTGTCGGGTCGTGGCGAGCGGGAGGCCGCCTTCGCCATTCTCCAGGCGAGAGTGGAAGATTTCACGACCGATTTCGCGTTTCTCGGACAGTATCTTCTCGAGGCCGCGGCGACCGAACACTGGGAGGAAGCGCTCCCCTGGGCCGAAATTCAACTGAGTCTTGCCGGCAGTTCCAACGAGTTGAACGAAGCCATTCGGCAGACCGTTTCGATCCTGGAAAAATCGGGAAAGGCGGACGAATGGCGTGACCAACACCTGGAGAAACCCGACCGCAGCGTCGCCCAGTCCTGTCTCCTCGCGGAAATGCTGGAGAATGATGGCCAGTACGAGGCCGCCGAGGAAGCGCTCGCCGAGCCAATCAAGGCGGGTGACCTGCTCGCCATGACTCAGCGTATCCGACTCTATCGGCTGCGCGATCTCTGGGAGGAAGCGGCGGTCATGCAGCGGAAACTGATCGATCTGCCCGACGGTCGGCGCTCGGCCAACGTGCAGGACCTGGTGGCGTTCTATCGCCGGGCATTGAAAATCGAGGAAGCCCTGAAATGGATCGAGGAATGGAAGAAACTTTCACCCGGGGCCACGCAACCGTGGCTGGAGCAAGCCTCGATCCTGCGAGGCGACGGCAAAACGGAGGAGGCGATCGAGGCGCTTCGGTCGGCCTGCCGAAAATTCGAAGACCGCGACGAATTGCGCGCCGAACTGGCATCTCTCTACGAGACCGAGGGACGCGTGGACGACGCGATGCAGATCTACTGGTCGCTCTACGATCATGCGGAAGGGATCGATCAAAAACTGACCTGGGTGGGAAGCCTTGCGACGGTGGCAAGGAGCGATGGCTCGATCGAAGAACTCGTCGAAAAGTTTGAAGAACGACGAAGGAAAAACCGGACTTCGGTCATTCCCTTGCTCGCCATCGCCGAGATTCATCGCCGCGACTACAATCAGGGCGCACGCCGAGAAATTCTCAGTGAGGCGGCGAAAATGCGACCGGAAGACGTGGCGCTTCTTCACCAGATCGCCCGGGTCGAGGAAGAACAGGGCAATTGGGAGGCGGCCATGGAGACACTGAGGACGGCGGCGGCCATCGATCCGACCCAGCGCACCCGCCAACAGATGGCGCAGTTGGAAATGCGCTACGGCGACGACGAGGAAGGCTTCCGCATGATCCTGGAATTGAGTGGCGGCGAGGATCAACTCGATGCCGACACCGCGCTCGGACTGGCCGACTCGATGATCGCCCGTAGCGGCTGGGATCGGGCCAAGCAGTTTCTGGAACCGTTCCGGGATCGATTTCCCGACGACTATCGCATCGCCTACCTCAGAGCGGTGGCGATGGTGGAGGATGGAGAGGTCGACGAGGCGCGCGAGGCTTTCCTGGATCTGGCGGTGTGGGAGCACGAGATCGTGAAACCCGCCGCAATTCAGGGGGCTCAAAACAACTACCTGGAAAACTTTCGGGGAAATCAACTGCCTCCGCGTCTGGAAACCATGCTTGGCTACCTGGGATACAGCGAGGCATTTCGCTATCGACAGATGCTCCAGCAAGGCCAATTCAATTTCCGGGTTTCCTATGGAGCTGGGAATGCGGGTGGCTCCCTGGTGAATCTTCCGCCAAAACTCGAAACCGCGCATCAATACGCGGTCGTTCACTTGCGCAGCCTGGCCCAATCGCTTCCCGAGGAGGAACTTTCCAAACTGGGCGCGGCGATGGAGGACCGGGGCTTGGCAGAGGCGTCTCTGATCCTGCGATTTCCGTTTGCCGAGCAATACCGCTCCGACCTTCCGTTTCCCGTGGAATTGCTCGATGAATACCCGGACGACCTGGCGCTCTATGGCATGGCGGTCTTTCAGCAGATGGGGCCGATTCAGAACACGAATGTCTCCATTGACGATGAATTGATGGCTCGCTGCTTCGAGAAACTGAAAGACGATTATCCCGATCTGGCGTTCGCCGCCGGCGTTTACGCGGGCGCCTCGGGAACGGAGACCGGAGCAACGCTGTTGAAGAGAGCGATCGAGGAGTGCCCGGCCACGGAGGAAACCTC
>JAGRPB010000159.1 GCA_020439945.1 Verrucomicrobiia bacterium | reverse complement strand
GCACTCAGGTTCTGACTGAAGCCGCGACTGCCGTCGGAAGAAATTGATTCTACTTTTTGCGGCTGAAGATACTTCGAAACCAGCCCTTCCCACTCTTCTCGGCGGGCGCCACTTTCACGGACGGCTCGTCGCCGGCAAATTCTTCGGCTTCTTCGCCGATGGAGGTCATCGTTTTCAGGTGACGATCCGCCGATTCCTGATCGTCCCAAGTCTTGATGATCTTGGGCTGGATGAAGATGAGCAATTCCTGCCGAGTGCTGGATCGATTCTGTGAGCCGAGCACTTTTCCGAGCACCGGAATATTCATGAAGGTTGGCAGGCCCGAATCGGACTCGTTTTCGTCCTCCGCGATCAAGCCCCCGAGCAAAACAGCCGAGCCGTCGGGAACCATGACCGTGGTACCGAGCGATTGCGTGCCGATGGTGGGAATCTCGTCGCCGCCGATGATCTGGCTGCCAACGATGTCGTCGTTGCGCTGTTGAATCTGGAGTTTGATTTCCCCGGCATCGTTGATCAGCGGAATGACCTGGATGCGGAGCACGACCTCCTCGTAGTCGATGGCGGCGGTGACGATCTGGTTGGTGGTGTTGTTGCCGGTGGTATCGAGGGACGACTGGGTGCTGCGCGGCACGGCGACACGCTGTCCGGTCTCGATCACCGCTTCCTTGTTGTTCACCGTGTAAACGACGGGACGCTGGAGCACCTTGAACCGACTGGTCGACTCGAGCGCGGAAATGTAGGCATTCAGGTAGGGATTGACCTGGCCGTAGAAAGTCAGGCCCTGCGAGGCGGGGAGGAAATTCTCCACCAGGTCGAGCGCGTCGATGTCGAGGATGCCCTGCGACTCGCCGGTCCGTGTTTTCAACACACCGGCTCCGTTGTAGCGCCGCCCGTCGGGGCCGACCGTTTCGAGCGTTCTCAACAGGTCGAAGCCGAACTCGAAGTCGTCGCCCAGGGTCAGCTGCGCGATGATGACGGAGATCTGGATCTGGTCAGCGCGGACGTCGAGGGTATCCAGCAACTCGTTGATCAGTTCGAGATGTTCCGGCGGCCCGTAGACGATGAGGTTGTTGTGAACGTTGTCGGCAATCAGCAGGGTCTTGCCTACCACCAGGGACTGCGGGCCCATGTCGGTATCCTGCCCGGCATTTCCCAGGTCGCCACTGCCACCACCAAAACCGCCGCTGCTGCCGAAACCGCTCCGTCCGAAGCTGTTGCTGCTGCTCCCGAAACTGCTCCGTCCGAAGCTGTTTCCGCCGAAGGTGGAAGTCGACTGGGCGGTTCCGAAGGCGCGATTCTGGAGACTGGAGTCACCGCCGGAAATCTGACCGCCGGTCTGTTCGATCGCGAGGCCGCGGATCAGCGTGTTCTCCGCGATCTCGAGGAAATGCGACACGGACAGGTAGTTGAGCTTGCGCTCCATCTTGGTCGCGATCTCGGCGGGGGAATCGATCTTTTCGATCAGGCTCTCGATGTAGGCCATGTCGACCGGACGGGCGACGACGAGGATGCGGTTGGTGCTGGGAAGCGCTACGATCTTCGGTTCCGCGGCGGACGGCGCGGGCCCTCCCACGCTTCCCGCGGTGGCGGCGACATTTCCACCCGGGTTCGCGTTGTTGCCGCTGTTACCCTGGGGCGGTTGATTGGGGGTGGCCACGGTCCGGCGGGTGCCGGAATTGCCGCCACCGGAATCGCTGGAATCGAGGCCGAGAATTTCGGTCAGCTTTTCCGCGACATCTTCGGCATCGGCTCGCGTGAGCTGGAAGGCCCGGTCCTCGAGTTGGGATGGCGGCACGTCGATCTGATCCCTCAGTTCCAGCATGCGGCGAATAATGGAGGAGTTGTCCGTCACCACGATGGCGGCGGCGTTTTCCAGGGGAACGATGGCGCCGTAGGAATGCGATGGCATGATGGCGGTGAACGTTTCCGCCGCCTTTTCCGGAGCCAGGTGCGCCAGCGGCATGATGAAGGTGACCGGCGCATCCGTTTCCGGCAATTCGGCGGGATTGGTGATCACCGGGGTGCCCTCGCTGCGAACCTGCTTGCCGGCATCGTAGGCGATGATCTTGAAGACGTTGTCGTCCTCGGTCGGGAGCAGCGCGTAGCCGTTGAGCAGCAGCGTTTTCTCCAGAAACTTCGCCGCCTGTTCGCGAGGCAGTCGGCCGCTCGTCTCGATGCTGATGGTGGCGCCCAGAATGGCGTTGTCCCGAATGACTTTCCGGCCGGTGAGCCGTTCGTATTCCGGCAGGATGACCGTGTTGATGTCGGCATTGGGAAACTGGATGCTGACACCCGCGTCGTCGTCGGCCGCCGCCTGCGCCGCAGTATCCTGAGCCGCCACGGGCATCGGCCAACCGGCCAGCATGAGGGCAACCAGTCCCAGCGTGCCAGCAAAAGCCGGCACGAAACGTCTGTCGTGTTTCGTCATCGGACCGCGATCCTATCGGAAAAAACCGCTTCGCGCAATGCGTAGTCTTGGCATGGGACGCAGACTTCCCGAGTTAACCGAGCCCCCCGCTTGCCTGACGATTCTGTCACTTGAACGTCGCCGCGATCCGCGTCGATGATGGCCGTCTTTGTCTTCGACCCGCTTCATGGAAACCACGCCGTTCTCACTCCAGCGCTCCATTCTCGCCTGCCTCGCCGCTCTCCTTCTCGCCGGCGGAAACGGTTGCCAGACGACCGGCACTGGCGACAACGAGGTCGCGGCGGACGCAGTTTTCGAGCCCGAT
Organism: Verrucomicrobiia bacterium; assembly: GCA_020439945.1. Lineage (GTDB taxonomy): Bacteria > Verrucomicrobiota > Verrucomicrobiia > Verrucomicrobiales > DEV007 > JAEUHH01. The sequence goes on along the minus strand of JAGRPB010000159.1, from coordinate 9,883 downwards.
CCCGAGTTCGCGGAAGGAATCCCGCTCGGTGAGTGGGAACACACCCGACGCATGCGAAACGTGGTAGCACCGCTTCAGATCCAGCAGAAACTCACCCTCACTCCCGCCGGCGAGGCGGTGATCTGGACCCGCTACGACGCCTTCAATGATGCCGAGGGCGGCATTGGCTACGGGCGATTCGCCGGCCAGAAACGGATCAACTGGGTGACCAACATTCGCACCCGCAAGGTATCGAGGAAAGAAAACCAGGTCATCGTGGACACGGCGGCCACCAAGCGGCCGCGCCTGGTCCACACCTTTCCCGAAGGAAGTTCGATCATCGATTTGCGAACCCTCGGCGGCACCATGCCGGAGTCGGTTCTGTTCGGAATCGATCAGATGGGAGCCTTCACTTTCGAGATCGACGGGAAAGACCTGATCCTTGTCGACGAGGAAAAAGGCACCCGGATCCGCTATCGGTACGAGGGCAGGCTGGATGTGTCTGAACCACCCACCTTGAATTTGCCGAGCGCCGGACAATCGAGCGCCGCGGCCGAGTTCTATCAGTTCTGAGAACAACCTTTTGCAAGCAACATCTTGCTGACGGTTCGTGACATGATTGTCACACCGGTTCCGTTGAGGATGGCGACTTCTGACGGACCGTTGCTGCGTTTTGTAGCAGGCCCGTTTCGGGATGATTCCTTCTCCAGTGAAATCAGCGAGTCGGGGCGCGGATGGCTCCAACAGGAAGCGGGTGGGCAAGCTCACTCTGCTGCGTCTCATTCTTGCGATTTTTGGGGCTCTCCCCGTCCTCGCTTCTGGTCAAGAGGAAGGCCCTGAAGCGACCCCGGCGGCAGCCGCTGGGGAGTCCGAAGCCCGGCTCAACATCAACCAGATCCGGGTGCGGGGAGCCAAGCTCTTGAGCGGCGATGAAATCGCCTCGGCGATTTATGATTTCACCGGCCCGAACCGCACCGTGGCGGATCTCGAAGCCGCCCGGCAGGCCCTCGAACAGGCCTACCGTGACAAGGGATTTCAGACCGTGACGGTGGAGATTCCCCCGCAGAACGGAACCCGGGGAATCATCTACATGGACGCGATCGAGAACGAGGTCGGTCGCCTCCGCGTGCGCGGTTCGCGTTTCTACCTGCCCAGCGCAGTCAAGCGCGCCGCGCCCTCCCTGGCGGAGGGCACCGTCCCTGATTTCAACGAGGTGCAGAAGGACATCCTCGCCCTCAATGCCTGGCCCGGTCGCCGGGTCACGCCGGTGGTGCAGCCGGGGAAACGCCCGGGCACGATCGACGTCGATCTGAATGTTGAAGACGAGTTCCCCCTCCACGGCAGTATCGAGCTGAACAATCGCTACAGCCCGGACACCACGCCGCTGCGGGTCAACGCCTCGCTCAGCTACAACAACCTCTGGCAGCTGGGGCACAGCATCGGTTTCGCGGCCCAGGTCGCCCCCGAGCGGATCGAGGACGCCGAGGTCTACTCCGCCTATTACATCGCCCGCTTCGCCAAGGCACCCAACTTTTCGCTGATGGTGTCGGGCACCAAGCAGAACAGCGACATCTCCACCCTCGGCGGCGCCGCCGTGGTCGGTCGTGGCGAGGTTCTTGGTCTGCGCGCCATGCTGACTCTCCCGGCGCGCGGCAACTACTTCCACTCCGTCAGCACCGGTTTCGACTACAAGAGCTTCGACGAGAACATCACGCTCGATGACGAAATTTTCAGCACACCGATAGACTACTACCCTTTCACGATCGCCTATGGCGGTGGCCTGACGGGAGAGAATTTCTTCACCGAGATCAACACCTCGATCAATTTTCACTTCCGGGGCATGGGCAGTCGCTCGGCGACTTTCGACAACAAGCGCTACCTCTCGGACGGCAGCTACATCTACTTCCGCGGGGACCTGTCTCACACCCACGATCTGCCCGGCGGTTTTCAGGCCTTCGCCAAAATCCAGGGACAGGCGACAAACGACTCGCTCATCAACAGCGAGCAGTATGCCGGTGGCGGGCTCTCCACCGTTCGCGGCTATCTCGAGTCCGAGGCTCTCGGCGACAGCGGCTGGTTCGTAACCACCGAGCTGCGATCCCCTTCCCTGCTCTCCTGGGCGGGAGAAAACGAACTCGGCGATCCCAAACACGAGTGGCGATTCCATGTCTTCTACGACGGCGGCCGGCTCTATCTCAACGAGGCCCTGCCCGAGCAGATCGATCTCTACGAACTGTCCAGCGTCGGCGTCGGAAGCAGCCTCCATCTCTGGGATCATTTCCACGGCTATGTCGATGTCGCGTGGCCGATGGACGACATCAGCGACACGCCATCCGACGACCCGTTCTGGAGCTTCCGCGTCCGTGCCGATTTCTGAATTCCCGAACCCAAAAAGCGCCCGCCGGTAACTCAGTCAGCCATCCTCCCAACCATGATGCCCACAACGTCATTAGCCGACCACCATCTCGTTCGCCTGTTCCGGGCCGCGCTCCTGCTTCTGCTCTTCGCATTCCAATTCAGCCCAGCTTCCGGCGCCGACGAAGGCGAGTCCGAGGGCGAAAAGGCGCCCTGGTGGAACGAAGCCTGGACGATTCGCAAGAAGCTCGATATCACGCCCCTCACCGGCGCCGCTCCGGAAGAAGAGACCGTGGCCCTGCTGCGACTCCACGGCGGAAACTTCATGTTCGCCGCCTCCCGCCCAGACGGGGGCGACATCCGAATCATCTCGGAAGACGGCGAAACCGAACTTCCCTTCCACCTCGAGCGCTGGGATGCACTGATGAACGAGGCCTTCCTCTGGGTGCGGCTCCCGGCCCTCAAGGCCGATGCCCCGACCACCATATGGCTTTACTACGGCAACGCCCAGGCCCCACCGGCGGAACTCAAGCCCGAGGATACCTTCGGCGACGATGCCCGGCTCGTTTACCACTTTACCGAAGGCTCGGCGGCTCCCCGCGACTACACCGGCAACGACAACAGCCCGGCGGAGGCGACCACGGTCACCGAAGGCGCCTTGATCGGCCCCGGCGTTATTCTCTTCGGCACCAGTGGGCTGGAGATTCCCGGATCGGATTCCCTCAACTGGACCGCTGGCGGAGAAGTCACCATTTCGACCTGGGTCAAACCGAGCGCCAACGGACCGAACGCGGTGCTCCTCAAGCGGGAGGAAAACGGCAGCGCCTTTGTTTTCGGCGTCAACGATGGGGTTCCCTATATCGAAGTTAAAGACGCTTCCGGCATCACGCGCAGCTCGGCCGGCGAACCGATCTCGACCGGCACCTGGCGTCACCTCGCGGCGGTGGCGAGCGCGGACAAGATCGACCTCTTCCTCGACGGCGAACCCTACGGAACGGTGGCAAAACCGATGCCCGCCCTGGCATCACCCATCGTGATGGGCAGCACGCCGGCGGCCGGGGGCGGTTTCGCCGGTGAAGTCGACGAGTTTCGCATTCATGCCCGCGCCCTTCCGGCGGCGTTGCTCCGGTTCCAAGCCATCAACGCCTCCGGTTCGGATCAGGCAAACCCACTGATCGTGATGAATCAGGACGAGAGCGCCGGCGGTGGTGGCGGTCACAACGCCACACTGGAACACATGGCGCTCTTTGGGGACATCGCTCACAACATGATGTTCGACGGCTGGATCGCGGTCGGTATCTGTATCATCATGATCCTGACCGGCTGGACGGTGGCGGTTCAGAAGTTTTTCTACCTCAACAGCATCCAGAAGGGTAGCGACGCCTTCATGAAGGTCTGGCACCAGATGTCGTCGGACCTCACCAGCCTGGATCACACCGATGAGGAGAGCATCAAGTCCTTCGGCGGCACCAACATCAGCAAGCGTCTCTTTTCCCAGATCAAGCGGTCACCCCTGTTCCACATCTACCACATCGGCTCGGAGGAAATCCGGCGCCGTCTCGGCACCGATCGCAGCAAGGGGCTCTCCGTTCGCTCGATCCAGGCGATTCGCTCCAGCCTCGAAACCGGCCTGGTCCGGGAAAACCAGCGCATGAACAAGGGGCTCGTGCTGCTGACCATCAGCATCGCCGGTGGTCCCTATGTCGGGCTGCTCGGAACGGTGGTCGGCGTGATGATCACCTTCGCGTTGATCGCAAAGAGCGGTGAAGTGGAGGTGAACTCCATCGCCCCGGGGATCGCCAGCGCCCTTCTGGCCACGGTGTTCGGTCTCATCGTCGCGATTCCGGCGCTCTTCATCTACAGCTTCCTCAGCGGGCGAATCCGCGAGCTCCTCGATTCGATCCGCGTCTTCATCGACGAGTTCATCGCCAAGATGGCCGAGTACTACCCTACCCCGGCCGAGGCGGGCATCGCCATTCCTCCGGCCAACGGTGGTTCGGCCAGGGCCTCCGCGCCTTCCGCACTTCCCTCCACCGCCATGACGCGCGCCGCCGATCGTGCGGCCGAACGCGCCGCTCCTTCCACCGCCACCGAACCCCGAAACGATTCCAAAGAACATGCAAGCTGACTCGGGCAACAAATACGACGACATCAACGTAACGCCGATGGTGGACCTCTACCTGGTGTTGCTGCTGATCTTCATCATCATGACGACCGCCGGCGTCCAGGGAATCAAGGTCGATCTGCCCAAGGGCAGCAAGGCGCCGCCCCAGGAAATCACGGGACCGAAAGGCCGCGCCGTGACGGTGAACAACGAGGGTAAAATCTTTCTCGATACCGTGCCGGTGTCCATCGAGGAACTCGAGCAGAAGCTCACCGAGCACAAGAACAAGAACGACGATTTCCCGGTCGTGGTACGCGGGGATCGCGCCACCCAGTACCAGCGCATCATGGACGTCCTCGACGTCATCGGGAAAGTCGGCATCTCAAAGATCGGCCTCGCGACCCAGGGTCCCAAGTGAGGTCGCCCGAATCCTGGTCTAACGTTATTTCCTCACCCACCGAGGCTTGGCGATGAGCGACGATCTCTTCGATTTTGACGACGACGAAACCTTCATGCAGCGGCATGGAGTGAAGGTCGGCGTGGCCGTTTTCGTCCTGCTCGCCGTCGGAGCAATCGCTTTTTGGAAACTCGGAAAGGGCGATAAGAAGGAAACCAAGGCGCCCCAGGTGACGATGGTGAACATCATGCCTCCTCCACCGCCCCCTCCCCCTCCGCCGCCACCTCCCAAACCGCCAGAACCCGAACCGCCCGAGCCGGAGGTTCAGGAAAAGGAGGATACCTTCGTTCCCGAAGAGGCCCCGATGGAGCAACCCGAACCGGAAGCCGCGCCGGAACCGGAGCCCGCCGCCATGGGCACCAACGTCACCGGCGACGGTCCTCCCGACGGATTCGGACTGCGCGCCGGAGGCGGTGGCGGTGTGCTCGGCGGAACCGGCAACGGCAAGAAATTCGGCGGCGGCGGTGGCAGCAAATTCGGCTACTACGCCGGCAAGGTTCAGAGCGCGGTCGCGACGGCGTTGCGAAACAACAGCTCCACCCGCTCCGCGGTGATGTCGATCCAGGTGAAAATCTGGGCCGATCGCCTCGGGAAAGTCACCCGCGCCCAATTGGAAAACTCGACTGGCGATCCCGCCCTCGATCGGGTGCTGTCCGACCAGATTCTTTCCTCGATCCAGCTTCCCGAACCGCCTCCGGCCGACATGCCGATGCCGATCAATCTCCGTATCACCGCCAGAAAACCCTGACCCCCGCACGCCCCTCAACCAGCCGAGATCTCCCGTCCTCCTCCCTTTCCTGCTCGACTGTGAATCCATTGCTCATGAAGCTCACGCTCTCCAACGTCAGTTACCGCTTTCAGATCGGACTTCTTCTGTGCGTGCCGGTGTTTTCGGCGCAGTCGCAGGATGAGGAAATCCTGCCGCTGCCGTCTCCGGCACCGTTGACCGACACGCTGGCGATGAACGAAACCGCGAACAAGGCGGCCGCTGATTCAAATCAGGAAACGGAAAAACCCACCGACAAAGCGCCAGGAGAAAACAGCGCCGACCAAACACCCGATGGTGAGGAGAACGCGGCCGACGCGGACGGTCCCATCCCTCCTCCCTCAACCGTCAATCCCTCCCTCTTTCCCGACGTGCCCGATGGCTCGTTCGGACCCGGGGGCGAACTCGGTCTCCCCGGCGCGACACCCACCGAAAGCGTCGTCATCAACCTCATCAATCTCCTCGTCCAGCGCGGCGTCCTCACCCAGGGCGATGCCTCCGGGCTCATCTCCCAGGCGGAACAGGAGGCGGAGATGGCCCGTGCCGCATCGGCCGCCGCATCGGAAGATGCCGCCATGGCGGGCGATGACGACATCGTGGTGACTCACATCCCCGATTCGGTGAAAGCGCAGTTGCGGGTCGACATCAAGCGCGACGTTTTCGAACAGGCCATGGATGAGCGCTGGGCCGCTCCCTACGAAATGCCCGAGTGGGCGCAGACCACCACCTTCTTCGGCGATTTGCGTTTCCGCTACGACGGCACCCTCTTCCCGGAAGGCAACGACACGACCGGTTCCTTCCCCGATTTCAACGCCATCAACACCGGCGCTCCCTTCGACATCGCCGGCTACGATTTCTCGCCGCAGCTGAACGTGGACGAGGAACGCCACCGCTACCGGCTTCGGGCCCGCATCGGCACGGAGGTCTACCTCGGCGAAAAATTCACCGCGGGAATGCGGGTCGGCACCGGCAGCAACGACAGCCCGGTTTCCACCAACCAGACGCTCGGTTCCGATTTCAGCAAATACCAGCTCTGGCTGGATCGTGCTTACCTGAAGTGGCAATCGCACGATCCCAATGCCCCCGAGAAGATCGACACCGATCCCTACAACTTCATCGAGTTCACGGTGGGACGTTTCGACAATCCGTTCTTCGCCCCCAGCCAGATGATGTGGGACAGCGACCTCGGCTTTGACGGTCTCGCGCTCCGCGCCAGCAAGCAGCTCAAGACGGGCATCATCCCCTTCGCCAACGGCGGCATTTTCCCGATCTACAACACCGACTTCAACTTCGCCACCAACAACCCGGACAAGTTCGACAGCACCGACAAGTGGATCTACGGCGGCCAGCTCGGGGTCGACCTGATGAAGGGCGTGGATCTCGCCGGGAAACTCGCGGTCGGCTACTACGAGTTCGACAACGTCGAGGGCGAGCTTTCCGATCCCTTCATTCCCTTTTCAACGAAGGACCAGGGAAGCACGGACAATCTTCGCCCCACCTTCGCGCAGAAAGGCAACACCTACCGCCCCTTGCGTGACATCATTCCCGATCCGCTCAACGGGTTCGGCACCGCGATGCAGTATCAATACTACGGACTGGCCTCCCCGTTCGAGGTGCTGAACTTCAACGGTCGGATCGATTGGAACGTCTCCGATTTCTACCAGGTCAGCCTGCTCGGCGAAGTCGCCAAGAACCTCGCCTTCGATGCCGACAAAATCGACATGTATGCGGTCAACAACCGCGGCGCGATCGACGCGGACGGCAACATCGGCAGTTTCGAGGGCGGCGGCGACGCATGGCTGGTGGAACTCCAGTTCGGCTCGGTCGCCATGGAACGCTTCGGCAACTGGAACGCCGCCATCGGCTATCGCTACGTCGAGAGCGACGCCCTGATCGATGGCTTGAACGACTCCGATTTCGGGCTCGGCGGCACCAACATGGAGGGCCTCACTCTGAGCACCGGCATCGCGCTGTCGCCGAAAGTTTACCTCAACCTCCGCTGGATGAGCGCCAACGAAATCGCCGGGCCACCGCTCAAGTCCGACATCATCCAATTCGACATCAACGCCAAATTCTGATGAAGACTCGAAACTTGCTGATCACCACCATTCTCCTCACCTTCCAAGCTGCGGCGTTAGGTCAGGAGCAGGGTCCTTCTCCCGTGGAGGCGCAACTGCGTGAGACGCTCCGGAACACCATGATCCAGTTGCGGAATGTCCAGGCCGAAAAGGCCGCGGCCGATGCGGAACTACAGGCCGTCAAGGTTCAGAGCGAGGCGAAGATCAAGGATCTCGAAGGAAAGCTGGCGGAGTCGATCCAACGCGGGACCACCGAACGCGAGGCCGCCGACAAGGCCCTGGCGGAAAAGGATCGGAACCTCGCCGCCCGCGACGCCCGGATCGAAAGCCTCGAGAAATCACTCAAGGAATGGCAGGACTCCCACGCCAAGATCAAGACCTTCGCGGAGACCACCGTGGGCCAGTTGCAGACGGTCGCGGCCGACCTCGAGACCACCAGGCTGACGCTGGAAAAACGCACCGCCCAGAACGCCAAGCTCTACCAGGTCGGTTCGGAAGTGCTGGAACGATACAAGGACTTCGCCCTCGGCCGTGCACTCATCGCCCGCGAACCGTTCACCGGACTGGCCCGGGTACAGATCGAGGCCGCCGTGGCCGACTACAAGGACCAGCTTGTCGACGAGGTCGCCGAGCCTGACGCCGTGGACGAAGCCAATCGTGAAGGCGCCACCACCGCCGACATCGAGAAAGCCGAGGAAGCGGCGAAGACCGAAAGTGACTGAATCGTCACGTCACAAACTCTCTCCCCATCACTACCCAGTATTGTTGAATCGTATGACACATCGCCTCCGCCATTATTGCCTGTTCGCGCTCGCGGGAATTCTGACTGCCGGCGCGGCCAACGTCGCCATCTCTCAGGACGCACCGGTCGCCCAGCCCGTCGCCACCCCGACCTCTCCCGTCACCGCCAAACCCGCTTCCGACGAAGTGCTCGGAAAGATCGGGGAGTTCGAGGTGAAAATCAGCGACGTCCGCAAGAGTCTCGAAACACTGACCGCCGCCGAACGCGAAGCCATGCGCAGTCAACCGTCGGCCCTCAACCAATACGTCCGCGCATTGCTGGTGCAGAAAATCGTGCTCCGCGAAGCCACGGCCAAGGGCTGGGACGAAAGCGAGGAAGTGAAAGAACGCATGTCACTGCTTCGCGATGGCGTGGTCGCCACCACCTTCCTCGAATCGGTGAGTCAACCACCCGCCGGTTTCCCATCGGACGAAGAAGTCCGCGCCGCCTACAACGCCAACCGCGAAGCCCTTCGCGTTCCGAAATCCTGGCGCCTCTCCCAGATTTTCGTGGCAGATCCGGCGGAAGACATCGAGGCGCCGCCCTCAGCGGAGGCGAACGCCAAAATGACGAAGCTTGCCGATTTGCTGGTCGCGGAAGGCGCCGATTTCGGAGCTATCGCCCGCGAGCACAGCGAGGAAGAAATGAGCGCCGAACGCAACGGCGAGATCGGCTGGCTGGCAGAGCCGCAGATCCAGCCCGCTGTCCGCGACATCCTTCCCGGCCTGAAACTCGGCGAGATTTCCGCTCCGGTTCGTATGCTCGACGGCTGGCACTTCATCAAGGTGCTCGACATTCGCGAGCCTTTCGTGCCAACGCTGGAACAGATCCGCGAGCAACTGGTCGCACGGCTGAAGCAGGAACGTTCCCGCGCCGAAACACAGGCCTTTCTCGGTCAGCTGCTGCGGGATAATCCCATCGCGGTCAACGAGATGGTTCTCTCCAAACTGATTCCCGCGGAGTCCAACTAACTTCCTCGCCGGTCTTCGTCCGATGCCTCGCGGCCTTTCCGATCCATCTCCTGATTTCTCCGAAGGGCCGGGAAAGGCTCGCGCCATTGTCGCCTTCGCTCTGGCGCTCTCGATTGGGGGAACCCCGATCGTTCAGGCCGGCGATATTCTCCGCGGCGGGACGCCGGCCGGAAACGCGGCCGCGCGATCCGAAGCGATCAATCGCGCCACCGCCGAAGCGGCCGCCGCCGCCCGAGCCAGCGCGCGTGATTCGCTGGCGCGAACCAACCGCGCTCTTCAGTCGGTGAAAAGTTTCCAGGCAGCGGCGCGCGCCGCCGCCAGGGGTCGATCACCAAGACCGGCAACGGCCACGCCCGCTGGATGCTCATCGAATGCGCCTCCCACTACAGCCA
>JAGRPB010000158.1 GCA_020439945.1 Verrucomicrobiia bacterium | reverse complement strand
TTTGGAAATATCGGCCCAGGTTTCCATCATGTCGGCGCTGTGGAAGGGCTTGTGATCGATGGTCGCCTTTTTGCCAAGGCGCTGCTCCATGGCGTCGATCAGCTGCATCAATGAGGTGGGACGCTTGCCACCGCCGAGATTGATGATCTCGTAGCCGAGCGGTTTGGCGGCGAGGATGGTTCCACGGGCGATGTCGTCGACATAGGTGAAATCCCGCGCTTGGCTGCCGTCGCCGAACATCTCGATTTCGGTGCCTTCATCGATCCAGCGGATGAACCGGAACGGTGCCATGTCGGGACGACCGGCGGGTCCGTAAACGGTGAAATACCGCAGGATGGAAACGTCGAGTCCGAAGAGGTGATGGTAGGTGTAAGCCAACACTTCGGCGGCCTTTTTCGACGCGGCATACGGCGATAGCGGACGATCGACCGGTTTATCCTCGGTGAAGGGCATCGGGAGTCCGGCATACAGCGACGAGGTCGAGGCGAGGATGATCTTCTTCACGTCATGAAAACGCATCGCCTGCAGCAGGTGGCGAGTGCCATCGACGTTGGTGGAAAAATAGACGTCGGGATTTTCCAGGCTGTAACGAACCCCGGCGCGAGCGGCGAGATTGAAAACGACGTCGAAATCGTGTTCGTCGAAGAGGCTGTCCACCAGCGCCTTGTCCTCGATGTCGCCTTTCACAAACGTCAGGCCGTCCTTGCCGTCCAGCCACGTCATCCGATGCTCCTTGAGTCGGGCGTCATAGGCGTCGTTGAAATTGTCGATGGCCACGACTTCGACTCCCTGGTCGAGCAGTTGCAGGGTGACGCGCGAGGCGATGAATCCGGCCGCGCCGGTGACGAGGACTTTTTTCATGTCGATAAATTCTGAGCGGCCATCGCAAGGGCCGTGGACCGGATTTTTCCGGCAAGGGCGGGCACCCTAGCGGCAGTCGCCGGATTGCGCCAGTCAAACCGTGAACGAACTGCCCACTCCGCGCGTCTAAGTTTCTGGTGCTTGGCGCGTTTACGCTGGGGCCGTTGGTGGCATATTTGCGTCCTCAGCCGTAACTTCTGCGCCGTTTCAGGGTTTTCCTGATCGTCCGTCCCTTTTCCTCTCCATCCCTTCCATGAAAAATCTGCTGAAGCTTGTTTCAGTGCCGTGTGTCGTCGTCGCTCTGTCCGGGGGTTTCGCCTTTGCCAAGTCCGATGTGCCGGCGGAGAAAACGACCGTCGAAACGGCAGCCGCCCCGAGTGACTCCGCTCGCATCGATCAGTTGGTCGAAAAAGGCTACGCCGCCAACAACGTCACGCCGAACGCGCCCGCCAACGACGAGATCTTCGTTCGCCGCATTTATCTCGACATCATCGGACGCGTGCCGACGAAGGCCGAAGCGCTCGCCTTCCTCGAAGATCAGGCTCCCGACAAGCGCGCCAAGTTGATCGACACGCTCCTCGATTCCGAGGGCTACGTGGCGAACTACTTCAACTATTGGGCTGACCTGCTCCGCGCCAAGACGGAGATTTCCGGCAACGGCCAAAGTCGCCCCGCGGGACTCTCCTACGCCGCCTGGATCAAGCAGTCGCTCCGGGAAAACAAGACCTACGATGATTTCGTTCGCGAGATGCTCAGCGCCAGCGGCACCTCGTGGGACAATCCCGCGATCGGCTACTACCTGCGCGACTACGGCATGCCGCTCGATAATTTGGCCATCACCACCCAGGTTTTTCTCGGCACCCAGATCGTCTGCGCCCAATGCCACAATCACCCCTTCGATGCGTGGACACAGATGGACTACTACCACCTCGCCGCGTTCACCAACGGGCAGGTGACCACCAACCAGTCCGAGAACGGCAAGGCGGCCTTCGAACTGGCGGCGAAGAAATTCCGCGAAAAGCAGGGCAAGGCGATGAAGAAGGACGATCGCAAGGACATCCAGCGGGCCTTTTCGGAAATCCTCAAGCCGGTCCGCTTCAATAACGTGATCGAAACCGATCGCGCCCTGCGTCTCCCCCACGACTACAAGTACGACGACGCGAAGCCAAAAGCGGTCGTGGATCCCGAGGTTCCCTTCGCGCCCGGGGCGGCTGTCAGCGAGGGTGAATCGACCATTCAGGCATTCGCCAACTGGGTGACTTCGCCGGAAAACCCGCGTTTCACCAAGGTCATCGCCAACCGGCTGTGGAAAAAGGCATTCGGCGTCGGTTTGATCGAACCGGTGGACGATCTTCGCGAAGATACCGAGGCGTCGAATCCCGAGCTGATGGCTTACCTCGAGCAGAAAATGGTCGACTACGACTACGACATGAAGCGTTTCCTGCGGATGGTCTTCAACACCGAGACCTACCAGCGCGAAGCCAGTGCCGAAGAGCCGGTCATGGGCATGCCCTACTACTTCGCCGGACCCATCCTGCGCCGGATGTCGGCCGAACAGATCTGGGATTCGCTAGTCGCCATGACGGTGGAAAATCCGGACGAACCCGACGCCGAGTTCCAGCTCTACACCAAGCGCCAGATCACCGAGGTCGAGTTGATCGCCAACGCGGTTTACGATCAGAAGCCCGGCCAGTTCCTGCGCAACGGCTATGAGATTGCCCAGGTTCAGCGCGAACTCGCCGCCGAACTTCAGCGCACCCAGGAAGGCCTCGCTGCCGCCCGCGAAAGCAAGGATCCCGTTGCCATCAAGGCCGCTTCGAAAGAAGCCCAGCGCATTCGTCGCCAGCTGTCGCTCGAAGTCGAGAACCGCGTTTTCCGCGAAGGTCTGGAAGAAAAACTGACGCTCGTCGCCGCCAACGGTGCCGATGACGACGCCTTCCTTGCCGATCTGTTGAAAACAGTGAGTGTCGAGAACGAGTCCTCGCCCGTCGATGGCATGGGCAGCATCATCGGTCAGCAGGATGGCGTGGTTCGCCAACTGGTGAGCGCCATGGTTGCCGAAGATCAGAAAGCCCTTCGCGCCGAGCAAAACGAGCGCGAAGTGGCCGAGCGCGCCGCCTGGGGCGTGAACGACAAGGAAGCGAAGCGCGCCTACAAGATCTACGACACCATCCGGGAACGGATGAAGCGCGCCGCCGATATCCAGTCGCCCGCGCCCGGTGGCCATTTCCTTCGCGAGTTCGGGCAGTCGGATCGCGAGGTGGTGGAAAACGCCAACGACCAGGCCTCGATCACCCAGGCCCTCGCCTTGCTCAACGGCCCCATCATCGGCGGCATTACCAGCCGCTACTCGGTGCTCGGTCGCGACCTCAAGGACGAGCGTTCCTTCGACGAGCGTCTCGACACCATTTTCCTCAGCATGCTGAGCCGCTACCCCGACGCCGAGGAGCGCAAGATCCTCAAGCAGGCGTGGAACGAATCCGACGGCACCGGCAGCGTCCAAGGCCTCGTCTGGACCGTCCTCAACCTCCGCGAGTTCCTCTTTATCCAGTGATCAATTGGATCGCAGATCGCCCATCCCAAATCGCATATCGCGTATGAAATCTCTCCTCTCCAAAGCCGACGAACTGAGCCGCCGCGATTTCGCCGGCACGCTCGCCAAGACCTTCCTCGGCGTTTCCGCTGCCTCCTTCGGCCTGCCTGCGATCGAATCGCGCGCCGCCGGCGCCGGTGCGTCGACCCTCAAGCAGATCGCCACCGCCAAGCGTGTCATCTATCTCTACATGACCGGTGGCATGAGCCATCTCGATACCTTCGATCCCAAGCCCGGCAGCGATGTCATGGGACCGACCGGTGCGATTAAAACCAACGCCGACGGCGTTCAGGTTTCCGAATACCTGCCGCGTCTCGCCAAGCAGATGGACAAGATCGCGCTCATCAGCTCGATGTCCTCGACTCAAGGCGCGCACAAGCAGGGCAATTACTTCATGCACACCAGTTACGAGTTGCGCAGCTCGATTCGTCATCCAGCCATGGGTGCCTGGTTGCTGAAATACCGCGGCAAACTCAACGGCGCGCTGCCCGGCAACGTCATGATCGGGAACGACTCCAGTCACCCCGGTTCCGGATTCTTCGAGAGCAATCTCTCGCCTCTCATGATTTCCGATCCCGCCGGTGGCCTGCAGAACAGCAGCTCCCGTCTGCCCGAGGATCGTTTCAATTTCCATCTCGATCTCGCCAGCACACTGGACGCGAAATTCATCGAGAAATACGACCAGCGGAACGTGCGCGCTTACACCGACATGTATGACGACGCCATCAAGCTGATGCGCAGCGAGGATCTCGCCGCCTTCGATATTTCCGGCGAAAGCGATGTGGTTCGCGATCGCTATGGTGACAACACCTTCGGTCAGGGCTGCCTGCTGGCGCGTCGTCTCGCCGAGCACGATGTCCGTTTCGTTGAAGTCACCTTCGGCAGCTGGGACACCCACAACGGCAATTTTGTCGAAGTGCCCGACAAGGCCGAAGTGCTCGACCAGGCGCTCAGTGCGTTGCTCCACGATCTCGAAGTTCGCGGCCTCCTCGACGACACCCTCGTCGTCCTCGCGACCGAATTCGGACGCACTCCCGAGATCAACGCCAACGAAGGCCGCGATCATCATCCCAAGGCCTTCACCTGCCTCATGGCCGGCGGCGGCATTTCCGGCGGTCAACGCTACGGCGCCTCCGACGAGCGCGGTGCCGATGTGGCCGAGAAAAAAGTCAGCGTTCCCGACTTCAACGCCACCATTGGTTACGCCCTGGGACTGCCTTTGGATCAGGTGATCTATTCGCCCAGCAAGCGCCCGTTTACCCTCGCTGATAAAGGCAAGCCGGTGGCGGAGCTGTTCGTGTGATTGACAGGCGCGGTCAGCGACCGCGCCTACAGAGTGAACGGGAGCGGCCTCGCCGTGCAGGCGTGGTCGCCGACCGCGCTCCGGTTTGGAAAATGCGCTCACTCAACAGGGTTAGGTCCAGCATCTGACCCTGTCAGGTCGAGTGCGGTCAAATGTGGGTTGCCAGGGGCCGCGTTGCTTCGTTAACTTGTGCGTGGCGGAATCCCGCTGCCTGTTTTCGTGAATTCACGCGTATTCCTGATTCCCGCTTTCGTCGTCTGCCTGGTGCTGACGGCGGTCGGAATTCTTTTGCTGCAGCGATTCGACCCGGAGGGATCGGCGGTTTCCGGTACCGGGAAGGCCGTTCAATCCGACCTGCCGGCCGGCGAATCCCGCGTGCCCGAGCGCGAATCGGTTCCGGCCTACGAGCCGGAAATGGCGGCGGAAGCGGCCGAGACCGAGGTCGAAACACCCGAACCGGAAAGCGCCTCCGAACTGACGCTCGAAAACTTGCGGAAAAAACTCGTCCGCGTCGGAGCCTGGGAGAACGAGGCACTGCTGAGTTTTGCCGATGCGAAATCGCTGGCGGATTTCATCGCGCTCGCGAAATCGCTCGGGATCGAGATCTCGGGGCCCTTCGGCGACGCGCTGACGATCCGCGCCCGATTCGACTCGCTCGAAACGCTCTACGATCTGCTCAAGTCGTCGGGTCTGGGCTTGCCCTTTGTGGATCCGAATTTTTTCGTCACCATTCCGCGGATCACGCCGCCAGAGGAGGCGGCTGGCGAGGGAAAGGCGCCATTCGACGACATGCTGTTCAAGTCGCTGGGAATCCCCGATGACGCGGATCGTTCGGCCTGGGGAACGGGTGTCACGGTGGCCGTGATCGATTCCGGGATCAGCGATCATCCCACCTTTCGCGAGGGGCAGGTGACGCGGATCGACCTGGTGGGCGAGGACGTGCCCCTGCACGGACACGGCACCGCCATGGCCTCCCTGATCGCCGGCCGGGAAGGCATCGCTCCGGGAGCGAAGCTCGTCGACATCCGCATCGCCGGTGAAAATGGGTTGAGTGACAGTTTCCTGCTGGCGCAGGGGTTGCAGACGGCGATCGATCGTGGCGCCGACGTCGTCAATATCAGCCTCGGGACCTATGGAAACGCTCCCCTCGTGCAGACGCTGGTCGCGGAGGCGCAGAAAAAGGGACTGCTCATCGTGGCGCCGGTGGGCAATGAAAACGTGGAATTGAAGGCGTGGCCGGCGGCGTATCCGGGGGTGATTTCGGTGAGCGGTGTCGATGCGAACGACCAGATCGCCTATTTTTCGAATACCGGTGGCCCGACGTTGGCCGCTCCCGCTGTGGGGATTATTTCGGCGTACTACGCCGAGCAAAAAGCGCTGCTGATCCACGGAAACGGTACGTCACAGGCGGCCGCACTGGTGAGTGGTTCGATGGCGTTGATGAAATCGCGCGGCCTGAATCCGACCCGGGCGCTGACCAGCAATGCGCGTTACGTTCGAGGCGGCAAGGTCAATTACGGTGCCGGCGTACTTCACCTTCCGGTATCCGTCACCCGTTGACGGAGGGCGTTTCGATACCGAAGCGAGAAAGGATTTCCGAGGGAAACGGACCCGTGGCATTCCAATCGCCGGGTTCGACGGGTCGGTCGAGGCAGAGCCGCAGCGTTTCCAGGTTCGTTTGCCGCGCGAGATCGTCGGGATCGGGTGCTGCGATTTCGTTCAGGATCACGCCGACGCATTCGAGATCGCGGCGACGGATGGCTTCGACGGTGAGCAGGGTGTGATTTAAAACGCCGAGCCGGTTGGCGGCGACGACGACGACAGGCGCGCCAAAGGACTTGGCGAGATCGGCGAAGGTAGTGGTTTCATCGATGGGAACTTCCCAACCGCCGGTGCCTTCGATGACCACGAAATCGAAGCGCATGGCGAGGGCTTCGAAGCGGTCGATCAACAGGCAACGATCGATTCGTCCGGCTTCCGATTCGCCGGCAAGACGCGCGGACAAGGGAGCCGCCGGGATATTCAGCCAGACCGGATTGACCTCGTCGACCGTTTGGGCGTTTTCATCCGATTCGCCGCCGGAAGCCCGCCACAGGATCTCGGCGTCGCTGCGATCGGGACCGGAGAGGACGGGTTTGTAGCCGACGGCGCGGATGCCGGAGGCGCGGAGCGTTTCGATCATTCGCGCCGCGATGCGCGTTTTACCGACACCGGTATCAGTGCCGGTGACGAAGAGTGCTGGCGGCAAGGGAGGCATTTCGTCCTGGGTCTGAGCGGGGTTTGGAGAACACAAATTTTCACGAATTGGCCGGAACGTTCACGAATCGCTTCGCGGACTCTGGTCCCAAGCTGAGCTTGTTCGTTTGGAAGGCCTCGTGAACCCTGAAATTCGTGTCAATTCGTCCAATTCGATGAATTCGTGTTCTCCGATTCCAAGTCCAGTCACCCACCTCAAGGTTTACCACAAGGTCGGACGTCGTTGGCCGACTCGTTCGAAAAGGTCTTCGAGATGATGATCCGCGATTCGAAACGGCGCGATGAAAATCCGTAGCGCATCGGCGCGTTCCGTTCGCGACAGCGTGGAATCGGCAGCGAGTTTCCGCGCTCGGGCTTCGATGGCCGGCATCAGCGGCGAATGCGGCGAGAGAAGTCGGTGCTGGCGCCAGCCTTCGCGCTCGGTTTCGGAGGGCGCGTTCTCGACCAGCAGGTCATAGACTTTCTCCGCCGTTCCGGCGGTGAGGGGCGATCCCTGAAGCGTGCGATAGGTCGGCTCGGGATGAAAACGCGCCTCGCAAAGCGCGTGATGAAGACATTTCAATTCCTCGTAACTGTCGAGATTCAGCTGCATGGGTGTGTTTCGGGAGGGGGCGGCGCGCCACTCCGAAGGAGCGTGTTTCGTGCGAGCCGACCGGGAGGTGAGCCGTCACCATCGCGGCACCGGGGGTGCCTTGCATCGGAATTTTTAGGATTTCCGAAATAATCAGGCGCCGATCGCCTCGGAGAAGGCCTCGCGAATTCCTTCGGCGAGGTCCTCGATTTTCCCGGCGTCTGCGCCTTCGACCAGAATGCGGACCAGCGGCTCTGTTCCGGAATAGCGCACCAGGACACGACCGGCACCGGCGTTTTTCAGCTCGGCCTCGGCGGCCTCGATGACTTTTCGGACCGTTGGCAGCGTCTCCACCGGCGGCTTGTTGGTGACCCGGAGATTTCGCTGGGCCTGGGGAAACTTGCGGAGGCTTTTTCGCAATTCGCTGAGCGGTTTGCCGGTGCGAACCATGACGCGAAGCAACTGCACCGCCGCGACAATGCCGTCACCGGTGGTGTTCAGGTCGCGATAGATGAGGTGACCACTTTGCTCGCCGCCGAAGTTGTAGGCGCCCTTGCGCATCTCCTCCATCACGTAGCGATCACCGACTTTGGCGCGGACGACCTTGCCGCCGTGTTCGGCGAGAACGGCATCGAGCCCGGCGTTGCTCATCACGGTGGCGACGAGGGTGTTGTCCGCCAGTTCGCCGCGCTCCAGCAGATCGAGCGCGCCAATGGCCATGAGTTCGTCGCCGTCGAGGACGGAACCGTTTTCGTCGCAGAGCAGAACCCGGTCGGCGTCGCCATCGTGGGAAATGCCGGCGTTCGCCCCGGTTTCGCGGACCAGCTTCTCGATGACTTCGGCGTGGGTGCAGCCGCAGTCGCGATTGATGTTGAGCCCGTTCGGCTCGGTGAAAAAGGGAACGACCTCGGCACCGAGCCTGCGGAGGATGGCTTCGCTGGTTTCGTGAGCCGCGCCGTTGGCGGCATCAAGCGCGAACTTCATGCCGCGAAAGAGCGTGGTGTCGTCGTGGGCCATCGCGCAGACGAAACCGATGTAGCGTTCGGCGGCGTTTTCGAGCGGACCGGTCCGGCCGATCTGGGCGGCGCCGAGCGGTTCCTTCGGCGGATCGACTTTTTCCGCCAGCAGGCGGCGCTCGATGGCGAGTTCGACCGCGTCGTCGAGCTTGTAGCCGTCGGGTCCGAAGAACTTCACGCCGTTGTCTTCGAAAGGATTGTGCGACGCGGAAATCACGATGCCGAACGCGGCGCCCGTTTCGCGAGTCAACCAGGCGACGGCCGGCGTCGGAATGACGCCCGCGAGCCGGACGTCGACGCCGCGAGAGTTCAGGCCCGCGGCGATGGCCGATTCGAGCATGTCACCGGACTGGCGCGTGTCCTTGCCAATGACGACGGACGGCCAATCGCGATGATCCCCGCGTTCTTCGCGAAGCGCGAGAAAGACATCCGCCGCGGCCTGGCCGAGCCGAAGCACGGTCTCGGCGTCGAGCGGATAGCGACCGGCCTCGCCACGGATGCCGTCGGTGCCGAAGAGTTGTCGGGCGGGAGCGCTCATGAAGGAAGGGTGAAGACGACGGTGCGGAAATTCGCTACGCCTTCGCATTCGATACCCTGAAAGCCGAAAAGTTCTCGCTCGACTCTTTCCTCGATCCGAGTTGGCGCTGATTTGGTGTTGCTGGTGTCCGGAGAACCTCCGCCGGGAATCGGCACCACCGAGTTGGGGCTGGTGTCGAGTTGAGGTTGGGAGGTGCCGGGAACCGGAATCTGGATGCGGTCGGGCCGTCGAAGATTGGCATCGATGAGATACCAGATCGCCACCGCGAGAAACAGCGAGGTGATCTTGCCTTTCCAATTGGCGAGGAAGAAATCTTTCATCTCTACTTGTGAATAACCGGTGAATGAACCTCAAGATCCACTCTTTTCGCTCGCACTCTTCTCGTCGCCATCCTCCGCTTCGTCGTCCAATTCGAAGAGCAATTCGGTGAGGCGACCTTTGAGTTCGTCCGCTTCGAGGCTTCGCTCCAGCGTGCCTCCATGAGCAATCGAGATGCCACCAGTCTCCTCGGAGACGACGATGGCGATGGCATCCGACTCTTCCGTGATGCCCATGGCGGCGCGGTGGCGCAGTCCGATCGCGCGGTCGCCCAGTTCGCGCTGATTGAGTGGAAACACGCAACCCGCGCCGAGAATGCGCTCGTCACCCAGTCGAACGATCATGCCGCCGTCGTGCAGTGGCGTGCCGGAGTGGAAGACCGTCTGGATGATTTCCGGATTGATCCGGCAATCGAGCGACACGCCCGTCTCGAGGTATTGTTTCAGATCGATGCCGCGCTGAATCGCAATGAGGGCGCCGATGC
Source organism: Verrucomicrobiia bacterium (assembly GCA_020439945.1). GTDB lineage: Bacteria > Verrucomicrobiota > Verrucomicrobiia > Verrucomicrobiales > DEV007 > JAEUHH01. The sequence goes on along the minus strand of JAGRPB010000158.1, from coordinate 2,914 downwards.
GTTTCCGGGAAAGGATGCGGACGATGTCGCAGAGTTCCTCGGTCAGTTCGCGTTGGGCGGCGCCGCCGAAGGAGGAAAACCAGCTGTGGCTACCGAGTTCCGCGAGGGCGCGGCGCAGTTCGGGTTGGAAGATGACGACCAGCGCGACAGCGAGGAAGACCGCGATTTTTTCGAGGATCCAGCCGATCACGTTCAGATCCAGAACGGCTGACAGCAGGGTCAACGCGATCCATCCGCCCACCAGACCCGTGAAAATGCGCGCCCCGCGGGTCGCGCGGAAATAGCGATAGCTCTGGTAGATGATGAACCAGAGCAGCAGGATTTCGAGCCCGTGGCGCCAATGCAGGGAGATGAAGTCGAGCGCGGCTTGCATGGAGTCGGTCGGCGGGAGAGAACGTCGTCGGCTGGGGCGGGAGGTGAATTACCAAGAAATCGAACCCGGAAAATTACCACAGGACCCGTGAAGATCGACCGGAGATAGCATTGAGCTGATGCTGGGGGAAACGCGGTTCAGATTCCCAATCTCTCACTGGCAGAGACTATTGCGATGCCAAAAACGCGACCTCTTGTCATTCCGGGAAAGAGAATCCGCTGCACGGATAGAAGCGGGATCAAAGAACACTTGGGAAATCTCAACGAAAACCATTTTTCAGAAGCGACTCATGTAGCGGAGTTCGTGAGAATTCCGAAATCGGAGGCAACGGCCGGAATTCTCACGAATTCCGCTACCCCTTGGTTCGTTCGCGTTAAGTTCTTCAGGGGCGAAGCCGAGGAATCTCTCAGTGACCGAAAAACGATTGAGGAATCATTGCTCGAAAGTGGCTCCCCCCCCCCCCCGGCGATCGCTTTGAGGTTGTGGGGACCGTTTTTCGCAGAGAGAGATCCCTCGGCTCGCAAGCTCGCTCGGGATGACAAGTTGAATCCGGAAACGTCACCGTTTCCGGATCCTGAGATACTGCCTACGCTCGCGGATGCGCCTCGTCATAGACCTTTTTCATCCGCTCGATCGAGACATGGGTGTAGATCTGGGTGGTCGAGAGGCTGGCATGACCCAGCAGCGTCTGTACGCTTCGCAGATCGGCGCCGTTGTCGAGCAGGTGGGTGGCAAAACTGTGGCGCAGCTTGTGCGGGCTGACATTGACCGGGATGCCCGCCAGTTCGTGATACTTTTTCACCAGGTCGGAAATCCCGCGGGTGGAGAGGCGCTTTCGCAGTTTGCTGATGAAAAGCGGTCCCTCCATCACTTTTGCCTGCTGGCGATAGCGATGAATGGCGTCGACGGCGGGTTTGCCGAGGGGACAGATCCGTTCCTTCGACCCTTTTCCGAAGACGCGGACCGTTTCGTTGAAAAAATCGAAATCGCGCACGTCGAGCGCGGCCAGCTCGGCGAGACGCATGCCGCTGCTGTAGAAAAGTTCGAGAATGGCGACATCGCGAAACGGCATCCACTCGGGAGCCTGTTTTTCGTGCGGCGCCTTGAAAGGCATTTCGAGCAAGGACTCGACCTGGGCCATGGTGAGCACTACCGGCAGCTTCTTCTCCGCCTTCGGCAACTGGACATCGGCCAGCGGATTGGTTGCCAGACCCCGACGATGGCAGAGAAACTTGTAGAAACTGCGTAGCGCCGCGAAGTGCAGCCGGATGGTGGCGCGCGCCCAACCGCCCTTCATGCATTCGAAAAGGTAGCGTCGGAAATCGTCGGGCGACCTTGCCTTCCAGTCGAATTCGGCTTTCCCACCAAGGCTCTCACGGCACCGGCCCAGCGCGTGGGCGTAGTTGCTCAGAGTGCGATGGGAGACGTTTTTCTCGACCGCGAGATACTCGAGAAACTCTTCGACCAGCGAATCGTGAACCGGCGTTTCCTTCTCAGCGGAAGCATCATCCGCCCTCTTTGCCGACGGACGAGTGCGGGAAGAGCGGGTCGGCCGGGGCATGAGGCTGGTTTGGCGGAAGATGGGCGGAAATTCGATCGAGCGGACCCGATGCGACCCGTTTCTCCTCCCACAACCGTCGCCATGCGGGAAAATCCCGCGCGAAATCAGTACGACGACGGCGCGCTGAATCCGCGGCGCTCAACCGGCATCGACAGCGGCAGGAAAACCGAGCCGCGCTGATTGAAGTTCGAGCTGGTCGGGCGCGGGACCTTGGTCTTCGTGACGCGATCGCCATCGACGGCTGGCGGCAGTTCGGCGGTCGTCGCGGCAATGCGAAGGAATTTTTCGGAATCGAGCCAGCCGAGAGTGAACTTGTACCAGCGGCCTTCGCCTGGAAGCGGCACGAGAACGTGACCGGCTTCGTGATGGAGAATCAGCGTATCCGTCTCACCAGCGGCGTTGGTGTAACGCAGGCAGAGGCGAGATCCCTCGTGGGGCGGCTCGGCGGTCTTGGCGAGATCCCAGTAGATCGCCACCGAATGGGCGTCGCGGATGACGAGATCGAAGGAACCGTCGCGGTAGCTTTCGGGAAGCATTTCGTCGAGTGAGTGAGCCAGTGGATTCATGATTCGGCAGTGAGAGGAGATACGGCAATTATCACTATTTTATCAGTAATTCCAGAAAATTCAGCTTTCTTAATCAATTTATTTCGAAATCGCTGGGTTTGAAGGCCTTTTGACGCCTGAATCCGGGTGGGTTAGGAGTCTGTCCTTCGAAATGTTGACCAAGCGCATCATTCCCTGTCTCGACGTCACCGACGGCCGTGTGGTGAAAGGCACGAACTTCGTGAACCTGCGCGACGCCGGTGATCCGGTCGATTGTGCGGTGGAATACAACAACCAGGGCGCCGACGAACTGGTGTTTCTCGACATCACGGCCTCCTCCGACGAGCGCAAGACGATGGTCGAGGTCGTGCGCCGGACGGCGGAGCGGTGTTTCATGCCCGTCACCGTCGGCGGCGGCATCCGCACGGTCGAGGA
>JAGRPB010000157.1 GCA_020439945.1 Verrucomicrobiia bacterium | reverse complement strand
TCGGGATAGAGCGGCATCAGCATGGCTTCGGCGCGACCGTAGCCGAGTTGCTGCTTGAGGTAAGCCTTGATGGTGAATCGGCGGTGATGCCAGACCATCGCGGCGGGATGGAAGCCGATCCGGAGGTCGGCTGCGATCAGGCGCCAGCAGAAATCGACGTCGTCTCCTGCCGTCCAGAACTGCTCGTCGAATCCACCAATGGCATCGAAGGCTTCGCGGCGAACGGCGAGATTGCAGCCGGGCAGGTGCTCCGCCTCGACATCGTTGAGCAGGACATGAGCGGGCCCCCCCGGCGCGGCGGCGACCATGGTTTTGACCCGATCGTCGGGAGGCGGGGGAATATTGGGACCGCCCGCGGCGGCGAGATCCCATTTCGAAAAGGCGTATGCCAACCAAGTAAGCCAGTCCGGATCGGCTTCGCAGTCGTCATCGGTGTAGACGATGACCTCACCGGTCGATTCGCGGGCTCCGAGATTTCGCGCGGCGCTGAGGCCGCCGTGTGGCATCAAGGCCACGTGATGGGCTTCGGGAAATTTCGCGGTTACGGCGGCAACTTCAGCGTCATCACCGTCATTGACCACCAGCACCTCGAAGTCGGGATAGGCGAGCTTTTGAAACGAAGCGAGACAGGGTTCCAACAACCTGGCTCCCCGGTAAGAACAGACCACGATCGACATCCTGGGCCGGGGAAAATCCAGCGCCTTCAGGGCGTCGGCCGGCCCGTGCCATTCGCGCCAGGTTTCGGCCACACGCGCCAGCACCGGCTTGGCGGAGCCATCGCGGCGGGTCAAGCCGAAGTCCCAACCCTCGATCGTTTCCCCGCCGCGGTACCAGCGATCCGACCAGGCAAACAGAGTGGTGCCCGCGGCTCCAGCTAGAGCGGTTTCTTTCACATGCCAAGCCAGGGTTTCCGCCTGCTTCTCTTCGCCGTGTGCCCTGGAATCGAGTCCGAATTCCGCGACAAGCAGTGGCAGATCACCCGCCTGGTGCTGGAGTCGACGCAGGTAGCGGACGTAGTCTTCCCGGTTTTCGAGGTAGATGTTGAAGGAGACAAAATCCTGGCCGCGCGGGCAGAGGTACTCGGTGCTGGGATAGTTGGCGTAGGAAAAAAGCGCCTCGGGATCGGCCTCCCGCCCGGCATCGAGGAAGGCCTCGAGCGCCCGGTTCACGTTTCGCGGTCCCATCCAACGCGCGAGGGGCGCGGGAATCTCGTTGGCGACAAACCATCCGGCGATGGCGGGATGACCACGATGTTCGGCCACCGTGCGTCGAAAGCGTTCTTTCTCGTCCCGGAAAAGCCGGTGATCGGCGATGAAATCGACGTGGTGCGGCCAGGGAAACCCGATGAAAACCCGCAGTCCGATGGCGGCACAGCGATCGAGGAATTCGCGTTCGGGCACCTCGTAAACGCGCAGTGCGTTGGCGCCGAGTTCGTCGCGAACCCGGCGAAGTTCCGAGTCCGGATCAGGTTTCTGGTCGGGCGGAAACGGCCCCCAGGTCACGGCTTTGACGAAAACCGTCTCGCCCGTCTCGCCGTCGCGGAAGAACTTGCCTGCCGCCTTCCATCGGGAGCGGATCGTGGCATCGCGATCAGTTGAGGTGATTTTCGGGACAGGATCTGGCACGTCGGCTTGGGGGCGGAACCATCATGGCACAGACATCAGACGGAACAAGCGGCCGGATCAGTCACCTTTTGATCGCGCTGCTACGTCGAGATGACATTGCCAGCTTGCTCCTCGCGATCGGGCGGGCGATTTTGAGTCCATCCCGTCTTCCCCATGAATCGTCGACACGTCCTCCGCGCTCTCTCGGCCGCGCCTTTGCTGGCCATGCATTCTGGATCGGCGGCGGAACGAGTCGCGCTGCCGCGGACCGGCCAGATGCTGCTCGGAATCGCCGAAGACTGGTCCAGCACGCGAGGAAAACTGTACGCCTTTCATCGCGATCCATCCGGCCAATGGACCGCTTCCTTTTCCGACGACCTGTCGATGCTGCTGGGACGCGGCGGTCTCGCCTGGGGGCGGGGAGCGGTGCCGACGCCCGAGGGAACCAGGAAGCGCGAGGGCGATCGCAAGGCGCCGGCGGGTTACTTTGCCATTGGGAAGGTGTACGGCTATGAGGCTTCGCTACCCGAGGGAAGTGATCCGCGCTATCCGTATCGGCAGGTGACGAAATGGGACGCCTGGCCCGATGACCCGAAGAATCCCTACTACAATCGCCACGTCGTCATCGATCCCTCCCAAGGCGTGCCCGACTGGTTCGATTCGCAGAAGATGCGGCTCGGAGACTATGCCTATCACTGGATGGTCGAGATCAAGCACAACACCGATCCTCAACCCGTACCGGGCGGTGGTAGCGCGATCTTTTTCCACATCATGCGCCGGTCCGGAAGCGCGTCATTCGGCTGCACGACGATGAAACAGAGCGACCTTGAAAGGGTTCTCCGATGGCTGCGAGCCGATGCCAATCCGCACTACGTGCTCCTGCCGCGGGCAGAGTATGAGCGGCTGAAAGAGGCCTGGGATTTGCCGGAGATCTAGGAGACGCCAACGGCTCCCCACCTAACCCGGCAGCAACAGCTTCATCAGTTCCTCCTCGAAATCCTCGAACCGGCACGTCGTCTCCAGCCGGATCTCCAGATTCTTGATCGTCACGATCGGAAATTCGCTCCCCACCACGATCGCGATCTGCGCGCCCTGTTGTTCGGCGGCCTGAAACTGCTTTCCGACCTTGGCGGCGGAGTAGGGATAGGCGACGCGGTAGCCGCTCTTGCGAAGCTGTTGGACGATTTCGAGCGATTGAGAACGCTTTTCCTCGTCGGCCACGACCACGAAAATATCGACCGATTGAGCGCCCGCCATTCCCGCGCTGAGCCTGGCATTGGGCGCTTCCGTTTCCCGGATCAGGTCCGTGATGACCATGTCGCCCATGGCGAACCCGGCGGCTGGCATATCGACATTGCCGATGAGGTTCACCAGTTCGTCGTAACGGCCACCGCCGGCGACGGCGCGCATGCCCTTGCCGATGTCGAAGACCTCGAAAACGGCACCGGTGTAGTAGGCCAGACCGCGCACGATGTTGAGATCGACCTCGACGAAATCCGCCATCCCGCGCGCTCCGAGATCGGCGAGGATGGTGGTGATCACTTCGGAGGCCGATTCACCGTTGGCGATGAAATCGCGAATCGATTCGAGGGAAATTCCCAGCGGCTCCAGCTTGGCGGCAGTCTTATCGTCGGACTCGCGCTCCAGCTTGTCGATGACTTGGAGAAACTCGGTCAGCTTTTCCGTCGGCACGCCCGAGCGCGTGGCGAAATCCGTCCAGGCATTGCGATCGCTGAGCCGGATCTTGAAATCGTTCGCCGTGAATCCGAGATCGCGCATCAGGTCGATCGACAGGGCGACCAGTTCCGCGTCCGCGGCCGGCGATGGTTCACCGAGGATGTCGCAGTTGAACTGGTAGAATTCGCGACCGCGCCCCTTTTGCTGTTTCTCGTAGCGGAAAAACTGGCCGATCGAAAACCACTTGAGCGGTTTCTTGAAATCCCGCTGCCGCGCCGCCGCCATCCGCGCAAGCGTAGGCGTCAGTTCGGGACGCATCGACACGTCGCGTTCGCCCTTGTCGGTGAAGCAGAAAAGCTGATGGACGATCTCGTCGCCGCTCTTCTTCTTGTAGAGATCGGTCGGCTCGAGGACGGGCCCTTCGTATTCTACAAAGCCGTAGCGCTGCGCCACCGTGCGCCATTTTTCGAACACGTAGTTGCGCGCCGCGCAGTCATCCGGATAAAAGTCGCGAAATCCGGGAAGGGTCTGGAAGCCTTTGGCCATGATTGCAGGAAGGGAGTCCCGAAGTTGCCCCGCCTTGCCGGCTTTTCAAAGGAATTCCCGGTTGGAGACGGCGTGGAATGCGGTAAGAAGAAGCGTGCTGACGTCGCTGAAGGTGAATCAATTCCGCTGCTTCGAGTCGCTCCGGCTCGCTCTGGCGCCGGGCGTCACCATCTTCGTCGGCGACAATGCCCAGGGGAAAACCTCCATCCTCGAGGCCGCCTGCGTGCTCCTGCGCCTGCAGTCGCCCCGGGCCTCCGCCCTCGGGGAAACGGTGAAATTCGGCCACGATGCCTTCGCCATTTCGGGTTCGCTCCAGGATACCGAGTTACAGCTTCGCTATTCCGAAAAATCGGGACGCCGACTCGCCGTCGATGGCGAAACGCAGAAAAGGTCGGGCGATTTCCTGCGCGCCAGTGAGCTCGTCGTCTGGATGGCCAACGACGACCTCTCGCTCATTCGGGGATACGGGGACGGGCGACGCCGCTACCTCGATTTCATGGCCGCCCAGCTTTACCCCGCCTACCGCCCGGCGCTGAAAACCTACGAGCGGGCCCTGCGATCCCGGAATTTCCTGCTCAAGCGAGACGCCGCGCCGAAGTGGGCCGAGATCGACGCCTACACCCGGCTTCTCGACGAGCAGGGCGCCATCCTCACCCGGCACCGGCACGAGATGATCGAGCAATTGCGACCCTACGCCGCCGAGGCGCAGAAACAGATCAGCGGTCGCGAAGAAACGCTCGAACTGACCTATGAATTGGCGTCCGGAGAGCATCGACGCGACAATGGCGACGCCGATCTCGCGACCGAACTGCTGTCTCGGCGCGACGAGGAATTCCGCAAACGTCAGACCATCGCCGGGCCGCATCGCGACGACTTGGCTCTGAATGTGAACGGCATGCCGGCCGCGAAATTCGCCAGCGAAGGCCAGCAGCGCACCCTGGCCCTCGCTCTGAAACTGGCCCAGAGTCGCCTGTTTTTCGAAAAACGGAACCGACCGCCTCTGCTTCTGGTTGATGATGTTTTCGGCGAACTGGATCCCGGTCGCCGCAACGCCCTCATGTCCGCGTGGCCCGCTGACAGTCAGAAACTCATCACCACCACCCACCTCGACTGGCTCGATGATCGATTCGCCGGTGCCGAAGTCGTGACCGTGAATGAGGGGAAGGTCGCGGTGCGGGAAACGCCCTGATTTTTCCGTTTGAGTTTCCGAAAACGGAAGCTAAAGGTGTCGGCTCGCACGCGCCACCAGCTCGGTGGCTCACGCAGGTAAGGCTCGGTAGCTCAGTCGGTAGAGCAGAGGACTGAAAATCCTTGTGTCGGCGGTTCGATTCCGTCCCGAGCCACCTCCTGTTCAACGACTTACGGAGTTCTTCTTCGCTCGGGATTTTCCACTCTAGCCAGTTTCTGGCCACTTTTCTGCGGCATCTTCGGTGGGGAAGTATGACACAAAAAGTCTCGCCATTGAGATTCCCTGAGCCTCAATGGCTTAGCTCGGTCTACTTGACAATGGTCATGTATTTTGATATAAGCCATTGATTTACAGCGCTTTACAAGGAAGGTTGTCTATGGTCCTTTATGGCCATGAAGACACCGACTAGCTCCTCAATGAACCCGGCTGAGGATCGTCTGGTGACCCGGCAAACTCTCAGTGTGAGATGGGAATGCAGCCTATCAACCGTCAAGCGCCTCGAAGCGCGAGGATTGTTGCGGCCCATCAAACTGGGTGACAACGTCCTCCGATATCGCCTTAGCGACATTCTAGCGCTTGAGGAGAATGGGGAGGTTGGCCGATCCTCAGACGCCGCTTAGCGGAAGATGTTGTAGGTGGGCAGCGTATTTTTCTCTCACCTTCAACACTACTGAGTCGCTTCTCAGTTCTCTACCTTCCGGAGGATCTCCCAGAGCTTCATCTCCATCGCGTGGCAGAGTCGAAGAGCCCCCTCAAGCGATAGCTGACGATCGCCATTCTCAAACATGGACAGCATCCATAGTGAGATTCCGGCTTTCTCAGCAAGTTTCGTTCGGGAAAGGCCGTGAATCGCCCGAAACTCCTTCACCGTGGCGCGAATTTGCGCCTGCACGGCTGTGTCCACACGGTCGGAGGGTTGGTTCGGGGCTGCCACGCCTATCAAATGGCGCAGCTCCGACCAGTTTATGCCGTCAACAATTGTTGAGTTTTGGTGTGCGGAGTGGTATTCGGTGAAGATGAACTCGTCGTTGTCTCTCCATGCTGGCATGTGCGTGGCGGGCCTTGCATTGCTCGCCTCGACAATGTTCGGAACGATTACAGCGCAGGAGGCTGGCGCAGCCAAAGGGCTCGTCATCCACAAGCACAGCCCGTCTGGCTCGGACAAGCTTGCTGACGCAACCGAGTATCTCTCGGTCGAACGCTTCCCGCAGGTCACGAACATCTCGCCAGTAGGCGGGGGCCCTCAGATGCGGATTCTCAACGACCGCGTCGCGGAAGTCATCGAATACACCGACCTGACCGGTGGGACCATCACCACGGACGCACAGATCGCCGAGCTGAAGGCCAAGCCCGCTGCGCTCGGGGTGCTCGCCCAAAAATACCCCAAGGCGCACGATCTCCTCGCGAACGAGGCACGGAGGATTAATGCGGCGGTCCAGATGCTTGGACAAGGGAAAGTCCTCGTAGCGGGGCAGTGGAGGGACAAGGCGGAGATGTCCAAGGCGTCCAACGCGACTGGGGAGGCGCTCACGGTCACAACGGAGGATGGACAGTCTCGGACCTTCACCAGCGTCAAAATCACGGGGCAGACCCCGGACTCGCTTCAGATAATGCACAGCGGTGGGGCCGCCAGTATCCCGTTTGAGCAGCTCAGCGAGGCGGATCGGAAGAAGTTCGGGTTCGATCCCGAGAAAGCTGCTCAGTTTCGCGCTGAGAAGGAAAAAATGGCATCGACCCTGCCAAGTCCGTCGGCATCGCTCGCCAGCCCGGTCGTCGAGGAAACCGAAGAGGAGATGACCGCCCGCCTGAAGCGGGAGTTCCCTGAGAAGTCCGATCTCGACATTTTCGAGATGGTAGGTGAACTCAAGGCGAAGCGGGAACAAGCTGCGACAAAGGCCCGAATGGCCGACGAGTTTCCTTCCTTTCAGAAGTTAATTTCGAGCCTCGAACCGGGCGCTTCGGCGCGACCGGCAAATGCCGACACCTTCAATCGGTTCCAAGAGCTGCTGTTGGAAGCTGCACCTCCTTCTGGTAGGAGCGCTATCCTGAAGAAAGGCGGTCTTTACACGGTGACCGACGCCTATGGAACCTTCGTTATGGGGCAGCGCACCGAGGACCTGATACTGGGCATAGACATTGATGGCAAACCCTTCGCGCTGCTTCAACTCGCCAGCCCGGACCTTCTTGACGGGGTGAAGTTCGTGAACAATCCCGGCACCGTCTGGTGCGTTGGACAATATTCCGGCGACCGAGAGGTGATCATGGCCTCCGGTGCGGCAGAGACCTTCCCGGTGTTCGAGGGCCGGCTGATTGCAGGCATGGGCGTCGGAGACCAGCTCGTCACCGTCCTCTTCGGAAAAGAGGAAGAAGAGTGATTTTCAAGACTGGCAGTTGGTCTCCGCGAGCTTCGCCTCGTGCGCGACAGCAGAAGAATTTCGATGACTGGGTCCCGGCCAATCGTGGTGTGGTAGGACAGCCGAGAATCTAGTATCGAAAGACCCGACCCGTTGTCCTGTTTGCGGAGGAGAGTTCGACATCGCGCTTCTCACGGGAAGCTGGAGATTCGTCGGCCACCTCGAAAACGGTGAGGAGTAGTGGATGACGGAGCATGTGACAAACCGCCGAACGGGTGTCAACCGTCCCTCGGGACACCGAAGAAGATTTCGTCGAAGTCACCTCGCTGGACTCTTGTTTCCGCGTGAATGCTAGGAATGGGATTCGCAGGTTTTTCGATACGGGTTATTGGTGCGCGGCCTCAGGCGGTTGCGTTCGCTGCGGTTATCTTGAGCTGTGGCATTGAAAACCCTAGCAAAGAGGGGGCCCAATGTTCAGCGCAAAGGCTACGAGCCCCGAAGCCCGTGGTGCGGTTGGGGGTTCAGGCCGGGCAAGCCCCCCACAGCCTTTGAACATCCTTTTCGCTGATTGCGACCGGGCTTACTTCGTGCTTGGAGGGCATCTCGAGGTTCTCGCCCGGCCGAAGCTCGGAGAAGAGATCGAAGTACTGGTTGATGGTAAACCAGCCTGAACTCACAGACTTCGCGGCCAGCTCTCTCAGATTGGCGGCGTAGGCCGGAATGATCTTGTCGAGGTTGCTCGTGACCCCGAGTTTTTCGAAAACTTCGGCCATGAACTGGTCGGTGGTATCGAACTGATCGAGCACCCTCGCTTCCAGCGGGGTGAGAGTTTCGTCCTTGGGATCCGAGCAACCAATGGCCCCCTGTATGGTCACTGGGGCTGCAGCGACGAGTCTTCCAAACGTGAGGACGAGTCTGCCGTGCGAAGAAGCGTTTTTCTTCGTGAGGATGTCGCAGAAAGCCGGGAACGCCCGAGAAGCTTTGGAGACCCCGATATCGGTCAAGCCATCGAAAACCTTGGGGTTGGCGATCGAAATCTGCGGGTTTCCCGACTCATCATAGCCTGCGGTGGTTACCCGAAAACCGCTCGCCTGAGCGGTCACGGTAAGTCCGGAGAGGGCGGCGGTTCCCGCTCTTCGGAGTGCAAGCTTCTCGGTGTCGAGCCGCGAGGTCGGAATGGTGGTCATGATAGAGACACGACTTCTTTGGAGGTAGTGAGATGGTATCATCTATTGGGTTGGATTTGAGGTTTTCGTGCTACTGGAAGGCTTCCGAAAGGGGAAGGGAGATTTCAAAGCGGTTCACGCCGCCGGCCCGGCTGGTGAGGCAGATGTCGTCGGGGAACTTGTGAGAGAGATTCTTGAGGTAGATCCCCAACTGATTTCCGTTCTTGTTGAGGCTTTCGAGAGCCCTTCCCGCATCGGAATCGCGCAATTTCACCTGGCGGATCAATTCCGCGGCCGTTCCCGTCCAGCGGTAGCGTTTCGCTTCCTTCTCCTCCGTAGCGAACGGTTCTTCTTGTCCGACACTCAAGGAGAGGGTCTTCCAGACCGGTTCCAGAATACTGATCACCGCTGCCTCAGGACCGAATTGCCGGAGTTCTCCGAGAAGGGAGGGATTGAGGAACGGGCGGACACCCGTTCGGCCGCCAACCACATCCTTCGGGGGTTCGAATTCATGAAGAAGGAAGTGGGCGAATGCCGAATACTCCTTCCTGAGCTTTGCCCGGAGCAGGGTCTTCTCTTCCGGCGTATCCGCAGGGAGAGGCAAGGGGTAGTCGTTCGTCTTTAGGAGCAGATATTTGTCGGCGTTGGATCTCTCCAGCAATGGAAGCAGCTGAAGGCATTCGGGATCGTCGTTTAGGGCCATGATCACCCGCCAGTTGGGGGTGATGTTGAGAGGTTCCTTCCCCTTGGGGTGAACCTGGGCCCCAAAGCTCCCCATGGTGACCTTCTTGATGTGAGCCCCCAGTCGCGCTCTAGACGTGGCCTCGCTACGATACACATCATCATCGACGACAAGAACCTCGGCTCTGAGGAATTCTCCGTTGAACTCGGTGGAGCCGATGAAATACGGATAAGCGTTGACCGCCCGTCCGCCGAGCATGGGGACGTAGATGGTGCGGATGATCAGGCTCTTGTTCGAGTTGATCGGTCCGGCCAGGATGATCGCCTGAGATTGCTGCCAGTCGCCGCTTCTGAAGGATCGCACCGATTCGCGAAGTGCCGCCATGAAGATTTTGGCCTGCTTGGTCCCAAGCGTCCCTTCGAGGATGTTGAGGATCGTGGAGCAATCTCCTTTCTCGGGTTTGGGCAAGATGGGGCCCTCGGTGACCAAAGTGCGGCGACCGTCCTCGTGAATGATCAAGCCCGGCTGACGTCCAGGCAGCGATCCGGCGAATTCCACGTCGTGGTTCACGCAGACCTCGCTGAGGAACCCATTCACCGTTGAATAGATCAGTTTGTTCTCGATCGAGGTTTGTTCGAGAAGGGAACGAAAGTGCCACTCTAGGGTCTTGCGAGAGTAGCGAGTCCACCGACCTCGTTTGTTCAAGTAATAGAAGGCTCGCGTTGCCGCATCGAAATAGACTTCAATTGGCCCGAGGTAGTTTGCGATGATCTGTGTATGGTGATCCATTTTCAGGCCGGGTGACTAGAGGTTGAGGAAGAGCAGATGTTGCCATCCGACAAAATTGTCCTCCCAGTGCTCGTCGGTGAGATCGTCGTAGTCTTTGAGCCTGATTGCTCCCGCCATGCGGCAGGGCTGGCTGGCAGCCTTCATCTGGCCGTCGAAGCCCCAGGCATCGAGGAGGGGCTGGAGCTCCTGGAGGTGAGTGGGGCTCGGCTGGTCGAACCACGCATGCAGGGACTTCCCGGCAGTGTCGATGATCGCCCGAAGGTTCAACTGCTTTACTTCGCGGAGATAGCGGTAGAGAGCCAAGGATTCCTTATGGCCGAGGCGGTCGTGCTCGATCACCAAGAAGGGGCGAGCGATCACGTTCCGATTGGAGCGGCTGTAACTACCGGCGGCGAAGAAGGCAGGGGTCGTGAGAGGGAGGTAGGGGATAGGTTCGGCTTCCGAGAGCCAGTCTGCGGGATGACGGAAGTGAATCGACTTCGAAGGCCAGCCACTGTCCCGCTGTCGTCCGAGCCAGACTTCTCCGTCGATGCCCGTGGAATGGAAGAGCCGCAAATGGTCAACCCAGTCCTCGTCGAAGCTGCGGCCGGGGGAGAGAAAGATGGGGGAGTCCAGGGCGACCTGCTCTTTGGACCACGGGAACTCGCGAACGATTTCCTGAATCTCGGGGAACTTGGCCATATCCCCCGACTCGAACTTCGAAGAGAAAAGCTTGGGGACTGTGGAGACGACGGAACCCGGCGAATACGTGCTCCGCTTGGTCCACGGCTTCGCGAGGGGGTTCCCGGCTGCGAGCGCCATCGACCTGTTCAGTTTCGCGAGGGACTCTCGGCAACTGTCGTGGAAGCAACTGATCCAAGGAGTCCGACCAGAAAAGAAGGCGGTGGCCTCGCCAAAGTTCGACGGGCTCGTGTGGAGGTATTCGAAAGGGCATCTGACGACGTGGGCATCCCCTCCGCCGAGTTTGATAGTCCCCAAGACCTCGACCTTCCTGTCACGGAGGATACGAAGGTTGCGCTCCTTGCGCTGGAAGGATTTTAACGTATTGTTTTTCATCTTGTTATTCTTGAAAACGGCGACGCGAGCTACCCAGTTTTGCGTCGCCGTTTTCGTGTCTGTTCAGGTTTCTCCGTGAGGAGGGACTTCCCCCTTTTTGATCCGCATCCAGACCTTCTCCACGTCCGAGGCGTCGAAGAGTGTCAACCGACCTCGCCTGACGAGCGGGCGCAGCCAGCCAGCGCGAACGCAGTCCTCGTAGAGGCTCCGGGAGCCGAAAGTAGCGATCACATCGCGGCGGCGGATTCCAAGGCGGGGGAGCGGATCATGGATCGGTGTCATCCGTGATAAATAGACCTCTGGTGCGCCAGACTGAGGATTTTGACTCCATCAACCTCTCGGGCGCTGATGTGCCCCTCCTGCAGTGTGGAGAGTTTGACTTCATGTTAAGGAGGGCTTCGAAGCGATATCGATGCGCAGATCCTAGAAAAACAACAGGTTGCGACCCTTTCGATTCCCTCCTGTCATGCTCTAAGAACAGCGGAAAGGACGTGCCTCTACTTGACGAAAGAACAACAAGTGGAATGCCCCTCTTTTCTGTTGAAACGGTGATTGAGAGCGAGGCGTTCTCGGTCCCCCTGGAGTGGGGGTGTGGGGGGCTTGAACGACTTGCCCCCCTACTTGTAGCTCCTCTCTGTTTTCTCTCTCAATATATCCCAGACCCCCACACCCCCACTTTGGTAGAAAGAACCAGTCCAATTAGAGAGAGGAGGTTTTACTTAACAAATGAACAACTATATGAAGTACACCCCGGGGAGGCCAATGGTTCACTTGCGAGTGAAAAAGGGGCTCTTGCCCTCGTAACAGGACGAGTTTCTTCTACCCCTCTCCCCCCCCACAGGGCATGACGTTGGCGGCTCTTTTGTCAATTGTGTCATACCGACTGACACTGAGCTTGGTGATCTGTCATATTCTTCCCAGGGTTTATTGTCTGAGAAGGAGGTGCACCCGAAAACACAGCGGACCGTGCGTTTTCGGTCCGAACGGATACGCCAGCGAAATTCTGGTTAGCTTACTTGACGATGGGTGTTCAGAATGTCACATTCCGGGCGGTGCCAGTCAAGGATGGCGGCGCCTGAAACCAAACTCTCTGCTCAAGTATTATGGCAACCATACTGGGAGGTCCCGCTGTCCGAAGAGTCCAAGAGGAAGAAGTCCATATCTGGCTCGTCGTGGACGAGAGCGCCTCGGTGGAGTGCCAGATGATGCTGGAACCGGGCAAGGCTCCTATCGCCACCTCGGCATTGGAGTCGCAAGAGCCGGTTCGGTTGGGGCAACGCCTTTTCTTCTATCTCCTGAAGGTCGTTCGGCCGGATGGGAAGCCCTTCCCCAAAGAGCGACCCCTCTACTACGACATCAAGATCAACGGCCAAGGGCTGGCCGATCTCGGCCTGACGGAGGGAGACCGACCGATCACCTACAAGGGGGAAGCATTGCCAAGCTTTCTGATCCCCGAAAAGCACCGGCACATCATTCAAGGTTCGTGTCGGAAGCCTCATGCCGAGCGCACGGCCAAGATCGTCCAGCGCGATCAACTGATCGAGGCAGACCAACTCCTCGGGCAACTTCGTAACGATCTCGAGAAGCGGCCCACCATGCTGGTCCTGACCGGGGACCAAATTTACGCCGATGATGTCGCCACGCCTCTCCTGAAGGCATTGAACCGAAAAGGCGCGGACCTTGTCGGTCTCGATGAAGAGTTGCCTCCCATGGAAGGAGAGACCGCCCCGGTGTCGCCCCACCGGATTCCTTTACACGGGAGAGATCGTATCCTCACCAAAAAGGAAGTATTCACGGCGAGCCATGGCTGGAACCACCTCATGACTTTCGGGGAA
>JAGRPB010000156.1 GCA_020439945.1 Verrucomicrobiia bacterium | reverse complement strand
GGGAGTCGGAAGTCGGAAGTCGGAAGTCGGAAGTCGGAAGTCGGAAGTCGGAAGTCGGAAGTCGGAAGTCGGAAGTCGGAAGTCGGAAGTCGGAAGTCGGAAGTCGGAAGTCGGAAGTCGGAAGTCGGAAGTCGGAAGTCGGAAGTCGGAAGTCAGTGGCGGAGAATGGTGAAAAAAAATCCAAAAAATCCGGATAATCCTGTCCAAAAAAATCAGGGAAATCGGCGCCAGAATGTCTCGCCCCCGACCAGTGATAGCAACCCCAAAACCAGCGCCGCGGAGGCCGGATATTGATACCACTCTCTCGCGTGGGTGGTGATCTTGCGCTTGATCTCCGTTTTCTCCATTTCGTCGATCATCGCGAAAATCTGCTCCAGGCTACCCGTGTCCTGGGCCCGGAAATAGGCGCCCTCACCGAGGCGGGCGATCTCTTTCAGGGTCTCCTCGTCGAACTCCTGCGTCAGGCGCTGTGGCCCGAGAGGTGTCTGGATGATGAAGTCGCCGTAGCTGCCCACCGCGATGGTGTAAATCTTGATGCCGAGCGTTTTCGCCATCTTCGCGGCAATGATCGGACTGAGTTGCCCGGCGTTGTTCACCCCATCGGTGAGAAGCACGATGACCCTGCTCTTGGCCGGGCGCTTGTCGAGCCGCTTGGCGGCCGCGGCGATGGCGGAACCGATCGCGGTGCCGTCCTCCACCAGGCCGATCTGGATGCGCTGCATGCTGCTCTCGAGCCACTCGTGATCGAGCGTGATCGGGCTGGCCAGGTAGGGGCGCCCCGCGAACGCGAGCAGACCGATTCGGTCCGTCTCCCGGCCGCTGATGAAGTCGCGAGTTACTTTTTTCGCGGCTTGGAGCCGATTCACCTGCCGTCCACCGATGGTGAAGCCGTCCTGATCCACCTGCATCGAGCGCGACACATCAATGGCGACGATCATTTCCACACCGCTCTCCGAAATCGTTTCCGAGGTTCGCACTGTCTGCGGCCGGGACAGGGCGGCCGTGATTGCCGCGATGGTGAGAAACACGAGAGCCAACCGGAAGCCGCCGGCCCGCGATTTCGCTTTCGGTCCGAGTCGCTGCAGGATGTGCAGCGAGGAGAAAACGACCGCGCCCTGCTGCCCCCGTTTCCCTTTCAGCACCGCGAGCAGGGGAATCAACAGCAGCAACAAGAGAGCCCACGGATTTCCGAATCGGAATCCTTCATAGAGAACGTTGGCGAGGGCGGGATGAGTCACGGGGCGATTGGAAAAGAGAGTCAGCCGGCTTGGATTTCAGTGGCCACGGCACGATTCGAATCGGTTTCGATTCCGAGGATGGAACCCGCCTTTTCCAGGAGCGGTTGTTTTCGCAGTTCGCCGTCGGCGGGCCGGCCATACTTGATCTCATCCGCCACCGAGAGGAATTCCGTCACGCCATCGCGAACACTTCCGGGCAGGGCCGTCTCCTGCGCCGACGCGATGCGGACGAGAAACTCCTCACTCGTTTCGTAGCGGAGCGGATCGCCAAACCGCGCCGAGAGGTAGTCTTTCAAGGCGTCGGAAAGAGCCAGGCTGAAAGCATTCGATTCCAGAACATCGATCTGGCCGCCGATCTCGCGAACACGCCGACGCGCGATGGTCAGCGGAGTGAGCGGCGGCTTCTTCGTCACCACCAGCTTGCGGTAGAGGAAATAGATCAGCGCCGCCAGCAGCAACACCCCGATGACGATTCCCGCGATCAACGCCACCGTTTCCCAGACACTTGGAAGCGTCTCGGGACCGGCGATGTCTTTGATGTCGGGCAAGGGGGGATTGCCTTCGGTCGGGTTCATAATTCGGTGAAACCCTTATCCTAGCCGGGAATCGCCAAGCGTCCAAGGAAACGCGGGGAGAGAAATGCGGAAAGCGGAGGTGGATTCAGCGCGATCAGCGATCGCGCCCACAGGAACCCTTCAAGCTCTCACGAACCTGTAGGCGTGGCCGCTGACCGGGCAGATGAGCGGCATGGTGTGGGCGCGGTCGCTGACCGCGCTGGTTGGCGAAATCGAAACGAAACGATTCAACAGGGTCAGGTCCGCGACTCAACAGGGTAGGATGGGATACCGAATCGTATCCGGATTCCGCGTCACGCCAGAATGTCGCGGACCACCTCGCCGTGGATATCGGTCAAGCGGTAGTCGCGCCCCTGGAACTTGTAGGTCAACTGGGTGTGATCGATGCCCAGCTGGTGAAGAATGGTGGCCTGGAGATCGTGAATCTGAACCGGATTCTCGACGACGCTGTAGCCGAAATCATCGGTGGCGCCGTAGGTGAGCCCGGCTTTCACGCCGCCGCCCGCGAGCCACATGGAGAAACAGCGCCCGTGGTGATCTCGACCATAGGCGTCGGGCTTCGGGGTGCCCTGGGAAAAGACGGTGCGCCCGAATTCGCCGCCGAACACCACGAGCGTGTCTTCGAGCAGTCCGCGGCGTTTCAGGTCGGTGACGAGGGCGGCGCTGGCTTTGTCGATGTCGCCGCACATCAGCGGCAGGTCGCGGGGGACATTCTGATGATGATCCCAACCGACGTGGTAGAGCTGGATGAAACGAACCCCGCGCTCGGCCATGCGGCGGGCCAGCAGGCAGTTGGCGGCGTAGGTGCCTCGCTGGCGGGCGTCCTCGCCGTAGAGGGCGAAGGTCTCTTCCGGTTCACCGCTGGTGTCGACCAGTTCGGGAACGGAGGCCTGCATCCGGAACGCCATCTCGTACTGTTCGATTCGGGCGCTGGTTTCCGGATCACCGACTTCCTCGGCTTTCATCCGATTCAGGGCGGCGAGGGAATCGAGTGAGCGGCGCTGGGCGGCGCGGTCGACGCCGTTGGGATTGGAAACGTAAAGCACCGGATCGCCGACCGATTGCAGCTTCACACCCTGATATTGCGAGGGAAGAAATCCGCTGCCCCAGAGTCGCGCGGCCACGGGTTGCGGGGTGCGCTTGCAGCTGCCGTAGGAGTTCAGCACCATGAAGGCGGGCAAGTCGCGGCATTCGCTGCCGAGTCCGTAGCTGACCCAGGTGCCCATGCTGGGTCGGCCGGCGAGCTGGTGGCCGGTCTGGATGAGGGTGCGCGCCGGGTCGTGATTGATCGCGTCCGTGTGCATCGAGCGAATCACGCAGAGATCGTCCGCGATGGTGGAAAGATGCGGAAGGCATTCGCCATTCATCCAGGTGCCGCTCTTTCCGAACTGGCGGAAGGGGTACATCGTCGGAACGACGGGGAGCGATTTCTGATTCTTGGTGAAACCGGTCAGTCGCTGGCCGCCGCGAACGCTGTCTGGCAGATCTTCGCCGAAACGATTCGCCAGGTGCGGCTTGTAGTCGAAAAGATCGAGATGTGAAGGCCCCCCGGACTGGAAGAGGAAAATCACGCGCTTCGCCTTCGGCGCGATCCGGCGAATCCCATCGATGCCACCGATTCCGTCGCGCTCCAACGCCCGTGCCGGGGAGGTTTTCCCCATGAGGTAAGCCATTGCTCCGGCGCCCAGAGAGAGGGAGCTGGACGCAAAAAACTGCCGGCGATTCAACGCCAGCGGATTGGTGGCAGGAGAGAGCATGGGAGTGTCGCAAAGAAATCCGAATTCTCCGTTGGTGTAAATGGCGGATTGGCGGAGCGCCGTCGCCTCAATTTCCGAATTCGCTTCCCCTGCGCCGCCGTTCGCCCTTTAACTGATCGCGCCACGCTTATCGTCTCGCCCCTCGATCGCCGATCCTCACCCCTCATCTGTGAAACGCCTGCTCCCACTCCTCAGTGATCACGGCATGATCCTCGTGCTGCTGCTGATTTGTGCCTGGTATTCGTTGGTGACGCTGAAAAAGCAACCCGCCACCGGCGCGGATGGTGGTCGCTCTTTGGCCGAAGACGTGGTCGGCAAACTGGATGACGGAGATCGGGTTCTCGTCGTTGCGGGCACGAAGCCCGACGACGCCGCTTTTGCCGAGGCGGTGAAAGGAAGTCTGACGGAAAAGGGAATGGCGGTCGAAGTGTTTCGAGGCGCGCCGCCGGTGGTGAAACGCGAACTGGAAGCCGCCTTGTACGACGGGACGAAAATGCCGCCGACACTGATGGTCTGCGGCGCTTCGACGGCGGGATGGCGAATTTTCGACGAATTTGAAGCCATTCCCCGTCAATACCCGGTGGAACGGCTCTGGCCGGATTTCCTCAAGCGGGCCAACCTGATCAACATCGCCGACCAGATTGTCGTCATTGCCATCCTCGCCATCGGCATGACGATCGTGATCATCACCCGAGGGATCGATCTGTCGGTCGGCAGCCTGCTCGCCTTGTCCGCCGTGGCGACGGCCTGGCTCATTGAGCGAAATGGCGCCGAACACGCCACCGTTCTGGTGATGATATGCGCGGCGTTGGGGGCGGTGCTGATCTGTGGATTGGTCGGTCTGTTCAGCGGTGTCATGGTGACGACGTTCTCCATTCCGCCCTTCATCGTGACGCTTGCGGTGATGCTCATCGCCAGCGGGATCGCATTCGATTGGTCGAACAATGAATCGATCCATCGGCTGCCGGCCGCATTCACCTGGCTCGGGCGGGCGGGGGTGACGATTCCAGTCGTCGGAATCCGTCTGCCGTTTCAGGTGCTCCTGATGCTGGGATTGTACGGCGGAGCCCATTTTTTCATGACACGAACCGTGCTCGGGCGTCACATCTACGCCATCGGGGGCAGTCCCGAGGCCGCTCGGCTCTCCGGTGTGCCGGTCTCGCGGGTTCTGTTGTTCGCCTACGCCGCTTGTGCCCTGCTCGCGGGAGTCGGCGGCGTGCTGATGGCGTCTCAGTTGAAAAGCGGCGCGCCTACCTACGGCGTGACTTATGAGCTAACTGTCATCGCGGCGGTGGTGGTTGGTGGTACTTCACTCATGGGCGGAAGCGGCCGGATTTTCGGCACCTTCGTCGGGGCACTGATCATCGCCGTCATCCAGAATGGCATGAACCTGACCGGCATCGATTACGGCGCGCAGAAATACGTGCTCGGCGCCATCATTCTCATCGCGGTTCTCCTCGACCAGATGAAGCGGCGTTTCCTGCGTGGGGCGGCCGGCGCGATGTGAAAGGGATTCCAAGTCGGGGAGCGATCTGGTAGCTTCAAACCGTCGATTACTTCTCAATCCATACCCTGGAGGTTCTCCATCATGAAAGTGTCCTTGTTTGCCTTTGCTGTCCTGTTGGGTGGGCTGGTGGTTTCGGCGAATGCCCAGTTGACTCTGCCGCCGAATCCCAACCAGGTCTCGAAACGGAAACTTGGCGAGAGCGGGGGTGCGTCCACGGGGACGGCCACAGTGGGAGTCAAACCCGCGGGCCCGAAAACGATTGTGATCAACTATGTCGCGGTCTCACCACTGCGGCAGTGGACCAATACCGAGGGGAAGCAGATGCTGGCCCGCCTGCTCGCCTTCTCCGCTCCGAAGGAGGGCGAGGACGGACCAGTGGAGGTGATTCGGGAAGGCAAGGTGCGATTTCTCCTGACGGGCGGCAAGGAACCGATTGATTACCCGCTGACGAATCTAAGTCAGACAGATCAGATCGAGATCAAGTCGATCGCCCAGGCGGCGGCGGGAGGACCTCCCGAGTCGCCAACCGAAGGAGAGGAGAAGTCGGATACGAAGACGACCGGCGAGAACCAGACGGTGCCGAAGAACCCGTGAAGGAAGGGGACTTCGATCCTGCCGACGCCTTGGAGCGACTTCGGCACGAAGAAGTCGAGGGGCTCTTCGATTTCCTCGACCACACCCAATTCTGGATCAAGGATACCGCTGGACGCTACCTGCGGGTCAATCGGGCTTTCCAACTGAACTATTCCCTGGCGCGGGCATCGGAGGTGATCGGGCTGACCGATTTCGATCTCTCGCCGGCCTACCTCGCCGAGCAGTTTGCCCGGGATGATGCCCGGGTGCTCCGGGGAGAGCGAATCTTGGGGCGGCTCGAACTGGTCGGTCGGTTCGATCGGGTGACCGGCTGGTTCCGGACCTCGAAGATTCCCGTGCGCGACCGGGAGGGAGCGATCGCGGGCACCGCCGGGATCACGAGGCGGTTGCCGGGAGTGGAGGCGGCCGGATTTCCCGTGCCGGAACTGGCGCCTGCCCTGGCCGCGATGCAGGGGGATCCGGCTGCGAACTGGACGAATGCCGAACTCGCGAAGCGGGTCGGACTATCGGTGAGTGCCTTCGAACGAAAGTTCCGCCGACACCTGCAGACCACGCCGATGCGTTTCCTGAAGCGGCTTCGCTTGACCAGCGCCGCCGCCGCTCTGGTTCAAACGGACCGATCGATCGCGGATATCGGACTGGCGGAGGGATTCAGCGATCAAGCCCATTTCACGCGGGAGTTTCGGAAAGGTTTTGGGCTGACACCGAGGGTATGGCGCCAGCGAGAGGCCGATTCGGTGGCGGCGGGAGGCGATCACGATTTCGGTTGAAAGAGGCAAAGTTGGAAGAAAAAGGGCGCCGTTTTTGTTCAAAAAATTGCGGTTGAGAGTCAAGACCCTCCTGCTTTCGATCCCTAGGCTTGCCGCCATGAAAACGGAATGCGGTACCACCATCATTTCCAACGGCCAGCTCATCGATGGCACTGGCGCCGAGCCGATTTCCGACGCGATCCTGATTTTCACCGATGGCCGGATCATCTATGCCGGAGCGGCGAAAGAAGCCCCCGAGTTGGATCCGAATGCCCGTCAGATCGATGCCCGCGGAGGGACCATCATGCCGGGACTGGTGGAAGCGCACTTTCATGCCACCTACTTCAACATCCGCACCCTCGAGGATCTCGATATCAAGTATCCGGTCGAGTATGTCTCGCTGCTCGCCTCGGTAAACTGTCGGCTTGCCCTGGAATGCGGCTACACCTCGGCCCGGTCCGGTGGCTGCCTGTTTAATGTGGATGTCTGGCTGCGACGAGCCATCGAAGATGATCTCATTCCCGGGCCGCGGCTTTCACCCTCGGGGCGCGAGATCTGCTCGGCGGGCGGTCTCATGGATTGGAATCCGGAGTTCCGGAAGATCGGCATGGAGGGGCTCGTGTTCATCATCAACGGGGTCGAGGACGCTCGCAGAGCCGTGCGATCGCTGGTGAAGGATGGGGTGGCCTGGGTGAAGACCTACCCGACCGGCGACGCGGCCGCGCCGGACACCAACGATCACCACACCCTCTGCATGACTTTCGAGGAGATGAACGCCGTCGTGCAGACGGCACACAACCACGGCCTCAAGGTCACCGGCCACTGCCGGGCGACGGAGGGCATCAAGAACGCGCTCCGGGCCGGTTACGATACCCTGGAGCACGGAACCTTCATGGATAACGAAGCCATGGACCTACTCCTCGAAAGGGATGTTCCGGTGATCCCGGCCCTCTACTTTGAAAAGGCCAGCGTGGAGAAGGGGCCGGAATTCGGGTTGTCTCAACGGGTCATCGATGGCCATCAGGAAACCCTCGATGGTGGCGCCGCCAGCGCGCTCCGCATTCTCCGGGAAGGCGGTCGCGTCGGGATGGGCGGCGACTACGGATTCGGCTGGAATCCTCACGGTGACTATGCCCGGGAGCTGACCTATTTCACGAAGGAGGTCGGTTTCGCTCCTCTGGAAACGATCAGGTGCGCCACGAAAACCGGCGCCGAGATCGCCGGATTCGATGAAGAGGTCGGAACGCTGGAGGTCGGAAAACTGGCGGACGTGCTGGTGGTGGATGGCGACGTCATCGGCGATATCTCCATCCTCGAAGACCGGAACCGCCTGCTCGGAGTCTTTCAGGGCGGAGTGTTGAAGGCGGGAACGCTGGCTCCCCGCATCGAGACTCAGGTCACGGTCGACGGATGAACCGGTCTTTCGTAGAATCATCACTGCTTTCCCATCATGAAGAAACCTCACCTGCTTACTGGCGCCCTCACCGTGCTGTTCTTTTCACTGCCCGGTTGGGCGGTCTCCGAGACGCCCGAAAATTTCGAAAAGGAGAATCTCGTCGCCTGGTGCATCGTCCCCTTCGATGCGACGAAACGCTCGCCCGCTGAACGCGCCGCGATGCTGGAGGAAATCGGGCTCAAGCGATGTGCTTACGATTGGCGCCAGGAACACGTGCCGACCTTCGAGCAGGAGATTCTCGAGTATCGAAAACACGGAATCGAGTATTTCGCCTTCTGGGGTCAGCACGAAGAGGCTTTCAAGCTGTTCGAGAAATACGACCTGCATCCCCAGATCTGGATGACGTTGCGCCCGGGCAAAGGCGAGACTGAGGCGGAGATGATCGCTGGCGCGGCGGATCAGTTGGAGCCGTTGGCAAAACGGTGTGCGGCGCTGGGCTGCCAGTTGGGGCTCTACAATCACGGCGGCTGGGGCGGGGAACCCGAAAACCTTGTCGCGGTCTGCCGGGAAATGAGAAAACGAGGACACGAGCATGTCGGCATCGTTTACAACTTTCACCATGCCCACGACCGGATCGATGACTGGGAGAAGGTGTTTCCCCTGATGAAACCCTACCTGCTTTGCCTCAACCTCGACGGCATGGTGAAGGGCGGTGACAAGAAAGGGAAAATGATCCTGCCCCTGGGCCAGGGTGACGAGGAGTTGGGCATGATTCGATTCGTGATCCGGAGCGGTTACAAGGGGCCCATCGGCATCCTCGATCATCGCAATGACACGGACACGGCGCTGGCGTTGCGCGACAATCTCGACGGGCTCGCCTGGCTGTTGAAGGAAATCGAGAAACCGGGCTCCGGCGGTGAAAAGCCCACGCCCCGGGCGCCTTGAGTGGGCACGAGAAAAGGACGAAGTCCGGCGTGTGGAAGCGTCGGCAAGTGATAGAATTCCCGTGAGCCGGAGTCGCCGAGGTGCGTTTCCGGCTTGTTTTTCATCCGCAGAGCTGAATCTGTCGCCGAAGTGACGACGTATCGCTTCCTTGTCGTCCTGCCTGTCTTCGTTCGTTATCATGTCGCTCGTTCCCAAGAGAAAAACCCATCTCTGGATCTGGTTTCTCTGGATGGCGCTTTTTTTCGGCGCCTGGTCCTGGCTTGTTTTCGCCCATGATCGATGGCAGACGGCGAGGGATCACTGGCCCATCGCCCTGGCCATGGCGCTCGGGAGTTACGCCGCCGGTTCCACCCCGATGGGCGGGGGAACGGTCGGCTTTCCCATCCTGGTTCTGCTGTTCCAGGAACCCGCCGAACTGGGCCGCGATTTCAGCTTCGCGGTCCAGTCGATCGGCATGACCAGTGCCAGCATCTTCATTCTCGCGCGTCGCCAGCCGCTGGCCTGGGCGATGTTGAAAGGCGCGCTGATCGGCGCCCTTTTCGGAACGCCGCTGGGCATTCTCCTCGTCGCTCCGGTGGTTCCCGCCCTCTGGATCAAGCTCGTCTTCGCCGTGGTCTGGGCGAGTTTCGGACTACTGCACCTGTGGCGGATCGGCGAGATCGCGGGTCACCAGGGCATGACGGAATTCGACGAGCGCTGGGATTTTCGGGTCGGGCTCACCATCGGGCTGCTGGCGGGAGCCTCGGTGGCGTCGGTGACCGGCGTCGGCATCGACATGATGCTCTACACCGTGCTGGTGCTCCTCTGTCGCGCCGACCTGAAGATCGCGATTCCGAGTTCGGTCATCATCATGGCTTTCACCTCGGTGATTGGCATCCTGACAAAACTGTGCTTCACCGGGGTTCGTCCCGGCGTGTTCGAGAATTGGCTCGCCGCCGCGCCCGTGGTCGCTTTCGGAGCGCCGCTGGGAGCCTTCATGGTCGATTTGATCGGTCGCAGGCCGACCCTGCTCTTTGTCGCGTTTCTCTGCGTCGGTCAGTTCGTCTGGACCTGCTACGTGGAAAAGGCGGCCTTGGGAGCAGGGGGCCTGGCGCTCTCCCTGGTCGCCGTGGGACTTTGCCTCTTTGGATTTGAGAAACTCCGCGCCTGGGGCGCCATTCTCGTCGGCGAAGCCAGGGCCCGGCGCGCCGCCGCCCACGCGCCGGGGATCAATCAACAGGGTTGAGTCCCCGACCTGACCCTGTCAGTTCGACCGGGACGCGCAAATTCGCGGGAAATCTCGTTGAGCTTTTGAGGGCTTCGTACCATCTTCGGGCACTCTGATGCCTGCCTCCAAACGTTCTGCCACCGCCGCGGAGTCTTCGACCGTCGATCTCGAGGTCAAGGACGCCAACCTGATCTTCAATTCTGTCTGGCAGGAACTGGAATCCGATTTCGGTCTGGAGAACCTGCGATTTCCCAACGAAGTCATCTGGCTGAACGGGGCGCCGGGAGCGGGGAAGGGAACCCAGACCCGATTTATCCAGAACTATCGAGGACTGACCGCACCGCCGTTGGTGGTGAGTTCGTTGCTGAAAAGCCCCGAGGCGCAGAAGCTGATCGATGCCGGCATGATGGTGGGCGACCGCGAGGTGACGAGTCTCGTTTTTCGCGCACTCCTGAAACCGGAAAACCAGACGGGGGTGGTGGTCGACGGCTACCCGCGCACGAAGATGCAGGTGATCTGCCTGAAACTGCTTCATGACAAGCTCAACACCCTGCGTCGCGAGTATGTCGACACGCCCCTGGCCAGCCAGTTCCGGAAACCGATGTTCCACATCGTGGTGCTTTTCGTCGACGAGGCCGAATCGGTCCGGCGCCAGATCCTTCGCGGGGAAAAGGCGCGCGAACACAACGCCGAGGTCGAGGCTTCCGGCGTCGGCGAGATGATCGACATCCGGGCGACCGATCTCTCCGAGGAAACGTCACGGAATCGCTATCGCACTTTTAAAGAGGTCACCTACGAATCGCTGAAGACTCTGCGGGAAGTCTTTTTCTATCACTACATCAACGCCCACGGCACCATCGACGAGGTGCAGCGTCGGATTCGCGACGAATTGCGCTACCAGAGTTCGCTGGAACTGGAGCAGAGCACCTTCGACGTGATCTCGAAGATTCCGGTCGCCCGAACCCTGAGTGTCCACGCGCGGCAGGAACTGGTGAATCGGCTCGATTCCTACAACGCGGAACACCCTGAATTGTTCCGGGAAACGGTGGCGCTGATCGACGAGAAATTCATGCCCATCGTGCGGAAGCATGCCATCTCGGGCAAGGCCTACATCAACTCGGAAAACACCTTCCTCGACAACCCCTTGGTGCTGGCGATGATCATCGACATCTTTTCCGATCGCGGCTACCACATCGTGATCGACATCCGCCGCTACGATGTGCCGCAACGGGTGAATCGGGAGACCTTCGAGATCGAGGGACGGGAGAAAACGGTGTGGCGTTTCATTCTGAGTTTCCCCGGTTCCGAAATTCGTCGTGGTCAGTGACCGATAGTAGGTCGACTTTTCCGTCCGAGTGATTCGGATAAAAACGGCGGAAGTTTTTCCGAGAGATAGCAAGAGTTCGGATGAAAAAGTCGGAATCCAGTTCTTTCTCGCAGCGCCGTATTCCGGATCAAATCGTCGGAGTTTTTGCTGCGGTGTTGACGGTCACAGGGGCGCTATCGGCCGACGAATCGCGGTCGCCTTTCGTGGGTAGTTGGGCCTTTGAACTGCCCGACGGAAATCCCGCCTGGCTGAAGGTGAGCGCGGAAGATTCGGGTTCGCAGGCGGAGCTGCTCTGGAGCGTGGGAAGCGCGAGACCGGTGCGAAATCTGGAAATCGAAGGCGATGCGATCCGCTTCGATCGAAAGCTCAGTTGGAAACCGGGCGGGGAAGCGAATGAGGTCTGGGTGATCGATGAACCGATCTTGGGAACGCTCGTGGGAGGGGAAAAGGACGCGATGCGATTGAGGGTAACCCAGCATCGGGAGGGCGATCCCGGAACGAGGGAAAAGATCATCCTGCATGGCCGGAAGATGCCGCCGATGCCGCCGCGACCGGATTTGTCGCGGGTGGTTTTCGGCGATCCACTGTCGTTGTTCAACGGACGCGACCTGGCGGGATGGCGCTTGTCGAATCCGGCGAAGAAGAACGGCTGGCGGGCGGAGAATGGCGTGCTCGTCAACGAGACGCCGAAGACGGATTTCGGCGCCTATGGAGATTTCGGGAACCTGGTGACCGAGGCGACTTTCGAGGATTTCCGACTGTCTCTCGAATACAACGTTCCCGCCGGTGGCAATAGCGGTGTGTATCTGCGCGGCATGTATGAAGCGCAGGTCGTTGATCGCGACAGCAGAATGCAGGGCATCCAGGGGCCGGGCGCGATTTTCGGGCGGATCGCGCCGGTAAAAAATGCCGGGAAACCCGGTGGCCAGTGGAATCGCTACGTGCTGACCCTGGTGGACCGCCACGTCACGGTGGAACTGAATGGCGAGATCGTGATCGACAACGAACCGCTGGAGGGCTGCTCCGGAGGCGGTCTGTCAGCCGACGACACGGCACCGGGACCGATTTTTCTCCAAGGCGATCACACGTCGGTGAAATACCGAAACCTGGTGATCGAGGAGGTGGTGAGGTAGGGAGGAGAGCGATCGTCGGGTGCTGCGCTTGGGGTGGCTTGGGAGATCCCTCGACTCGCAAGCTCGCTCGGGATGACAAGGCGTTGGTGGCAAGATTACTCGTTAGGATCGTTCTGGAAATCGGAATACTTGGGCGGAGGGGGAAATCCTAGCCGCACAACTGCGAGGTCTTCCCATTTCGGGTTATGTAGACTGACGAGGAACTCTTTCTTTTCACGCCGCCAGCGCTTAATTTGTTTTTCCCGTGCGATGGCATCGCGTACGTCATGAAAACGTTCGAACCAGACGAGGCGATTCAATTGGTATCTCGCTGTAAAGCTCTCGGGATGAACTTTGTGGCGATGCTCACCCATGCGCCTCTCCAAGTCATCAGTGACGCCCGCATACAACGTGGTGCGTCCTTTGTTCGTCAGCAAATAAACATAGAATACGACGTTCCATGCTGTTGGAGGATTGGCAGGCATCTCGTCATTGGAACCTCGATCTTTCGCATGATCAAATCCTAGTCAAAATCGCAACACGCCTACTCTTGTCATCCCGAGCGAGCTTGCGAGTCGAGGGATCTCCCAAGCCACCCTGTGCGGACACTTTCGGCGAAACCGCTGAATCGGTGGTCCGAGCCGA
>JAGRPB010000013.1 GCA_020439945.1 Verrucomicrobiia bacterium | reverse complement strand
ACACGAACATCGTCACCACCCACACGTTCCAGGATCGGCTCAACACCATCCGCCACGTGCAGGACGCCGGGATGTCGGTCTGTGCCGGCGGCATTCTCGGACTTGGCGAAACGGTCGACGATCGGTTGAAAATGCTGGAGGTACTCGCCAATCTCGATCCTCAGCCCGAGAGCGTCCCGATCAACAACCTGGTGCCCATTCCCGGCACTCCGATGGGCGAAAAGGACCCGGTCGACACCTTCGCCATCGTCCGAATGATCGCCGTGGCGCGAATCGCCATTCCCGGGGCCAAGGTCCGCCTTTCCGCCGGCCGCGCCCAGTTGAGCGAGGAAGCCCAGACGCTCTGTTTCTTCGCCGGCGCCAACTCCATCTTCTACGGCGACAAACTGCTGACGACGCAGAATCCGCAGGCACAGGCCGACCTGGCGCTCTTGCAAAAGCTGGGAATGAAGCCGCAGACGCCGTTCACGGATGTCCCGGCGCCGAAGGCAGGTTCGGCTGTCGAATCGGCAGAGGAAGAACAGACCGCGGCTCTCGCCCAGGCCTGATTTCCCATCGACGGATTCCCGATTTCACTCGCCTTCCTGACCGGGTGAAACCTCGGAGGTTTCCACCAGTTGCACGGCGTGCCGGGCCTGGAGTTGGACGACCCAGTCTTCGGATTTCTCACGAGCCATTTCCTCCGATTTCGCGTGGTGGTAATCGCCGCGAATCCGATGGGCAAACTGCTCGCTGACCAGAGTGCCGTTCTCGTTCCTCAGGTTCCAGGCGTTCACCTCGCTCAGGAACATCGACGGCGAATGAACCACGAAAACAATGTTCGCCGAATCGCCCGGACCGGCGGAGGTGGAAATCACCTTGCCGCCCTGTTTCGCGACCTGTTCCGCGATGAGCGAGGCGTAGGTTTCCGGGGAGACGAAACGACGATGTTTCCTCTCCGCAAACAGCGTCGACCAGGTTTCCATCGACTCGCCCGGCGGCACGTATTCCTTCACATGAACCGTCTGGTTGTCGTCTTCGTTGGCCAATCGGAGGGTTTCTCCCCCGATCGACACCGTGTGAGCGCTGGCGATGGTCAGTTTGGCCGTCGGTGATGATTTCCTCACCTCCGGAATGAAGGAGGTCACGTCGCGCCCGGTTCGCTCCAGCGCGGCGCGGATTCGCTGGTCATCGGGCAGTCGTTTTGCGGCCGAAACGTAGAATTTCGCCGCCCGCTCCAGATCCTTTCTCGCGTAAAAGGCGATCTCACCGAGCAGGAAGAATCCCTGCCCCACCAGTTGCTGACAGCCCGGCAGCCCCTCTCCCAATCTCACCGCGGCCGACAGTTGCCGCTCGCTCTCTTCAAGCGCCTTCGCCGCCGCTTCAGGCTGGCCGTCATCCGTGAGCGCCCGTCCGCGCAGCATCAGCAGGCTCCCGTAGTTGAGTGCGCGCTGAGGATTCGTCGGATCCTGGGCGATCGATTTTTCAATCAGTTCGGCTCCTCTCTCAAAATCCCCCGATCGCCAGGCCTCGATGCCCTCATTCTCGAGCCGGTTCGCGATCAACGCCGGCTCGTCGGCACACGCCCTTTCAACGCCGGTCAAACCAATGGCCGCCAGCCCCGCGATCAACAGAAAACGCCTCCAAAGGCGCCGGAGAACTCTCCTGAAATGAAGTTTCGATCCCATACCGGACTATGGAAATTATAATTTCCATAACCGATAGTCAATCTTTTCTGAGCGAGTCTTCAGTTTTCTCGCGGCCGAAAGCGGGAGACTTTCGCGAGCTGTTCCCACGCCTTTCGCTCGTCGTCAGAGAGTTCCTCCGGAATGCGGACCCGGACATTGATGTAGAGATCGCCGAAGCGATCCGCGTGCTCGGGGAGTCCTTTTCCACGCACCCGCAGCTGGGTTCCGGGTTGGGTTCCCTGGGGAATCTTCAGATTGACGGCCCCGTGCAGGGTTTTGACCGGCACACTCGAACCGAGCACCGATTCCCACGGCGTCAGCTCCAGATCCATGTGGAGATCCGCCCCTTTCACCTCGAAAACCGGATGACGCTCCAGGCGCACGCGGAGAAACAGGTCGCCGGAGTCGCCGCCATTCACCCCCTTTTCACCGAGACCCGCGCACCGGATCAGCTGTCCCTCGGAGATGCCTTTCGGAATGTGCACCTTGATCTTCGTCTCCTTCATCTTGCCCTTGTCGTCGGGCTTGCGCAGTCGGAGCTGGCGCTCGGCGCCGGTCATCACTTCCTCCAGTTTTACCAGCAGATCCGTTTCGATATCGCTTCCGCGCATCGGAAAATCGCCCCGGGAGCGCTCGCGATGAAAGCCGCGAAAGGCTCCGAAAGGATCGCCCGCCGTCCGCGCGCCGAACAGGCTTTCGAAAAAGTCGCTGAACCCCGTGCTGCCACCGAAGTGGTATTCGTACTGCGTGCCTCCCCCGCCGCCGCCGCCAAAGGAGGAGCTGAAATCCGGCCCGCCAGGCCCACCACCGGGGGGCGGCGCAAAGTCGCTGCCATGTTCCCAACCCGGTCCCAGCGCGTCATAGGTGTCCCGTTTTTCGGTGTCGCTGAGCACCTCGTAGGCTTCGTTCAATTCCTTGAACTTTTCCTCCGCCGTCTCCTTATCCTCGGCGACATCCGGATGATACTTGCGCGCCAGCTTACGGAAAGCCTTGCGGATTTCATCCTGGCTGGCGTCTCGATCGACGCCCAATACCTCGTAGTAATCGCGAAACTTTACCGCCATCGGTTTGGGATTTTCTCAAAGGTCCGAGAGGAATTCTACGAGATCGCTCAGGGATTTCACTCGGTTTTCCCGATCATTTTTATTTCCTGAAAATCCTTTTTGATTTCTTAAATATCCGATTTATTATAATTTTCATACATTTTTCTTTTGCATGGCCGAGCCGACCCCGATTCGCATCAATGCCCGCACTCCGTCCTCCGGACCGGTCCGTCTCCGCGTGGGGAACCCCGCCGAGCGCACCGGGAATGAGTCCGCCAATCCCCCGCTTCCGGTTCCCATTCCACCACAGGCGCTCGGTCAACTTTCCGCTCTGCCGACAGGTCGACTGCTTCCGGCCACCCTGGAAGTTCTGCAAAAAATCCATGGTGGATGGGGTTGGCTTCTTTTTCGAGTCGAATCGCCGGTCGCCCTTTCCGCCGCGGAAATGGAGGGTGAACGTGAATCGCCGACTCCCGAAATCGCCCCCGAGGCCATCACCGTCAGTCCCGAGCTGAACCAGCGCTACCACCACGCCGCACCCGAACTGGCCCTGCTCGCCAGCGAAGCAGCTGCCAAAACGGCGGCCAGCACCGGGAAACCCACCTCGGAAGAATCGGAACTCGCCGGACAACGCTGCGTCGTCCAGGCCCTGCCGCTCTTTGAAGGCGAATCGCTCGTCGCCTGCCTCTGCCGCATTCAAAGTCCCGAACAACGGGGAGAAGCCGGGGCTCTCGCGGGCCTCCAACTCGCCGGCCTGCTGCGCCTGCTCGGCCAGGCCCGGGAGGAGGAGGCGCGGGTTCGTTCTCGTTTTGGAAAAGTCGCCGCCTTCGTGGAATTGCTCGCCTCGGCCGAAGGCGGTACGGATTTCGCCGAGTGTTCGCGTCGGCTCGCCAATCACCTTCGCGAAGTGCTGGAGTGCGACACCGTGGCTCTGGCGGTCCGCCATTTCGGTCGCAACCGATTGGCCGCCGTTTCCGGAGAGACCGGCCCCGCCGAAAGCCACTCGCCCGGTCGCCGCGCGCTGCTCGGTCACCTCACCGAAACCATTCACCGGCGTCAACCGCTCCTCTCGAAACGCGATCGCACGACTGGCGAATCCGGCGCCGCCATCTTGGGAGAATGGTTCGATCCGGCTCTCTCCTACTGCCTCCCGCTCATCGACGCCGAGGGCAACCTGCGGGGCGGATGGCTGTTTTTGTGGAACGAAACGCCCGACGATTTCGAAGAAAAGGAAGCGCTGATCAAGGCGGCCTCGCCCGAAGTCGCGCCGCTGCTGTCACTGCTGCACAAGGCGAAACCCGGCCCGGCCGTCGGGTCGGTCATCCGGCTCTGGAAGCGCGGCACCACCGTCCAGCGACGTCTCATCGGCACCGTCGCCGCCTTGGCCGGCTTAACCCTGTTGGTTCCGCTACCCTACCCTGTTAAGTCGACCTGCGAACTCCAACCCGTCGTCCGACGCGTCATCGCCGCGCCTTTTGACGGCATTCTGCAGCGCTCCTCAGTACGCGCCGGCGACACGGTGACGAAGGGTCAGCTCCTCGCCGAACTCGACGGTCGCGAGGTCCGCTCCGAACTGGCGGAAGCCGTGGCCCGCCGCGAACGCGCCCGCAAGGAGGCCGACGAGGCACTGGCCGCGGATCGCATCGCCGAAGCGCGCATGGCGACTCTGGAAGCGGAAAGCCTCGACCACGAGATCGAGCGCCTCGAATACCGCCAGGAACATCTTCAGGTCCGCGCTCCCATCGACGGGCTCGTCCTCCAGGGCGACCTCGAGAGATCCGAGGGAGCACCGCTGCGCATGGGCGATCCGCTTTTCGAAGTCGGACCGCTGGACCGCCTGCTGGTGGAGTTCGCCGTCGACGCCACCGACATCTCCCTGGTGGAATCCGGCGCTTCCGCCCGGCTCAAGCTGGAATCCTACAGCGGCGACCGGTTGGAAACGGAAATCCTGCGAGTCTCGCCGAAATCCGAGTGGCGCTCCGACCGCAATGTCTTCATCTGCGAAGCCGAGATCGACAATCCCAACAACACCCTCCGCGCCGGCCTCGAGGGCAAGGGCAAGATCGAGGGTCCCCGCCGTCCCCTCGCCTGGATCTGGCTCCGCAACGCCTGGCTCGCCGCCCGCTACCACCTCTGGTAAGCCTAAATTTGTGAATGTCTGATTCCAAAAACAGCCCGGACTTTGCCGTCCGCGAAATCGAGGTTACCGCCCCGAGAGTGCGGGAGGACTTGCGGTGGTCCTTCCAGGAAATGGGCGGTGAAGGCTGCTACCTGTTGGAGGATCCGTTGACGGGACGTTTCTACCGACTCGGCAAACGCGAACACGTTTTCGTCAAGTCGCTCGACGGACGCCGCTCGATCGCCCAGATCGTGGCCCAACTCGCTTCGACAACCGACGACGAATTGGCGCTCGATCCCCAGGAGGCCGGTTCGCTGGTGCGGATGCTGATCGACGCCGGTCTTGTCGTCAGCGACGACAGCGAACACGCCGGTCGAGTCTGGGACGAGGTGAATCGCCCCCGCGAACATCAACAGGCGCTGGGCAAGATGGGACAGCTGCTTTTCCTGCGGCTGCCGCTCGGAAATCCCGACCGCTTTTTCGCTTTTCTCGCCCGCAAGATCGGGTGGATCGCCAGTCCGGGTTTCGCCCTGATCTGGCTGTTGGTAGTGGCGTGGGGAACGCTGGAGATCCAGCATGAGTGGCCGCGTTTCCGCGCCCAGATGGCCGGCGTTTTCAACTTCGGCAATCTGTGGATACTCGGGCTGCTGTGGATCGTGCTCAAAGCCTTCCACGAATGCTGGCACGGCATCGTCTGTCGACGTTTTGGCGGTGCGGTGCCCGAGGCGGGCGTGACTTTGCTGCTGTTCACCACCCCGCTCGGTTACGTGAACGCGAGTTCCAGCATCGGTTTTCCGTCCAAATGGCAAAGAATCGCGGTCTCCGCGGCTGGGATGTATGGCGAACTGTTGATCGCCGCCATCGCCGCCATCGCCTGGACTCACATCGATCCCGGCCCGCTCAGTGCCGCTCTGCATCAGGTCGTGGTGCTTTCCAGCATTACCACGGTGTTGTTCAACGCGAACCCACTGATGCGGTTCGACGGCTACTACATTCTCTCCGACCTGCTGGACATCCCCAATCTCTACACCAAGGGACAGTCGATGACTCAATGGCTGATGCGCCGTTGGGTGCTCGGTCTGAAGAAGGCGAAATTTCCTCTCCACCCCAACGAACCCACCTTCCTCATCACAGCCTATGGCATGGCCGCCGCGATCTGGAGGGTGATCGTCATCGTGGGACTGCTTTCGGCGGCGACGATGCTGTTCGAGGGAGCGGGCCTGATCATCGCCCTGGTGGCCGGGGCCGCCATGATCCTCCAGGGAATCGGTGGCGCGATCCGCTACCTGAAGAAATCAGCCACGGCCGAAGGATTGCGACCGGTCCGGCTGATCCTCCGTATCTCCCTCATTTCCGGCCTTCTCGTCGCCGCCTCGCTGTGGATCAAGATCACTCCGACCGCCGAGGCGCCGGCCGTGGTCCAGGACATCAGTGGCGGCGAGGTGCGGGTCGAATGCCCGGGATTCCTCACCGGGATCGGCGCCGCGCCCGGCGACCTGGTCAAGGCCGGAGACCTTCTCGCCCGCCTGGAAAATGTGGAGGAAGTTTCACGGTTGAGACAGTTGGAAAAGGAAATCGAGCGTAGCCGTTTGAAACGCGACATTTTCCTCAAATCCGACCAACTGGCCGCGTGGCAGGCGGAAGGCGAACATTTCGCCGCCCTCGAAGCCAACGCCGATGAACTGCGAAGCTACACCGCGACACTCGAATTGCGGGCACCACGAGACGGCATCGTCCTCGCCCGCGATTTGGAATCACTGGAAGATACCTGGGTCACGCCGGGCACCCTGCTGATGTCCGTGGACGCGGCCGATCAGGGAGAACTGGTGATCCTCGCTTCGCAGGAGGACTGGGAGCGTTTTTCGGAGGCGAAAGAAGCCGGTCACAAGCTCGAATTCCGCCCCCGGGGCCGCTGGCAAACCGTTACGGCCACGTTTCGTGAAATGATTCCCCGCGCCTCCACCGATCCGGCGCATTTCGCTCTGATTGCTCCCGGCGACGGCCCTCTCGCGGTTCGTCAGAAGAGCCAACAGGGTTCGAAAAACTCGCGAAAGGAATCGAACTACGAACTGGTGAAACCACGATTCGAAATTCATGCCGATCTCGACGCCTTCGATGCGGGAAAAGCGTTCCGCGAAGGGGAAATCGGTATCGCCGTCGCCCGGGCTTCCACCCGCAAAAGCCTCGCCGCCCTGGTTTTGCGGCAGGCAAAAGACCAGCTTCAACGCCTGGTCGAGCGTCGCACGCGCTCCTGAAACGACCAAAACTGAAAAAAGATTCAGTTTTTTGTCTTTTCAGACAATTAACGAAATTTAAATTTCATAAACTGTTTGATTATTTTATAATTTCCATATTTATTGGGAAAAATTTTTGTAAAGCCCTCCTACTAAAACGATGAGCAAGTCGACCAAGTCCCTTACCTCTGTTTCGAGCCTTCGATTCGAAGCCCTTGAACCCCGCGTTCTCTTCGATGCGGCGCCCGACGTTTCCGTCGTTTCAGGCGATACGCTGATTGTTGATGAAGCCGGCGTCGATGAGGAAATCAGTTTCAATGTGGTGATCGACAACGTCGGCGATCAGGAGGGCTTTACCCCCTATGTCGATTTCGCCGCGTCGCCGGACATCACCATCCAGCAGGTAAAGTCGAACCTCGGGGTCGATCTGACCCAGGGGAACGGTGATCCGGCGATCAACCCGATCGGTAAAATCGCCGCCGATGGCCAACTGGTCGATATCGCCACAGACACGCCGATCGATCATCCCATGTTCGATCCCACCGGCACCGGCCTCACGGGCAACGACTACGGGGGCGCCGGCTCCGGAACGCCGCCGGTTCTCTACGATGTCGGTGCGAACCCGGATCTCGTGGGCATGTATGTCTATAATGTACAGGCTCCTGCCAGTTCTCAGACTCCGGCCGACCCGGGGATCAACATCACGGTGGTGGGCACGGTCGATCCCAGCACGGTCGCTCCCGAACTGGACTACACGGTCTATGCCCAGGGCGGCTATGCGCTGGGTCACGATGCGCTCGACAATCCTGGAACCGTTCCTTCACCGGTCGATCCGCCCCTTTTCAGCGGCGCCCTCGGGAACGAGACTTTCACCGTCACCAAACTGGCGGCTGAGGCGGAATTCGTCGATCTCAATTTCGACAATCCGGTCGAAGCCACCAACGGCACGTTTCCGGGAATCGGAAATTACTACAGCGGTTCCACGATGCATTTCAGCAACGTGGCCAATATCGGCGGCCAACAGGTGGATGCACGGCTTTCGGTGACTGCGGTGACGGGTCCCTACCAATTCATCGGCACGATTCCCAACCACAGTCAGTCCGGCGGCTCGGAACCCAACGGCGACATCGGATACCTCTATCAATCCACCGGAGCGGGAACGGGCGGCATCACCTACCGACTCGAATTTTTCGAAGGGGACGGAACCTATTCCACCGCTTACGAGATCCCCTATTTCAGCCTGATGGGCTACGATGTCGATGGGGAATCCGTCCAGTCGGAGGAAATGCGCGCCAATGAGGCTGACGGCCTGGTCGGCTATCAACTCGGTTCCGCTCCTGGCAGCGTGACCGCCACCCGCGAGCCCACTTCCGTCCTGTTTACCGGCCCCGGCTCGAACCGCTCGGAAACGGATCCCTCGGGTGCGTTCATCATGTACTTTGCCAACACGAGCAAAGTGGATCTGGAAATGATCTCCACGACCTCCGGATCTTCTCCCCAACCGAACGCGATTTTCTCTGCCATCGACGGAGATCTCAGTCTGCTCAATGGCAACCTCAGCGGTTTCAATCCGCCCGTTTATATCTCTCCGGTGCTCAATAAGACGCTGGCCGATCCCTCCGACACGGACTACACCATCGGCGAGCCGGTCGAATACGTAATCACTATCGATGTGCCGTCCGGCCGCGCGGGCGATCCGGATGCCTTCGTGCTCGACAAGATCGATCCCGGGTTCAGTTTCGTCCCTGGCTCACTGAGCGTCACCCTCGGAGCCAACGTCAACGTGGGCGTGGCCGGAGCCCTGAACGAAGCGAACAGCGCCTTTTTCGAACACACCGATCCCGGCCTGGACACGCTCGACGAGCAGCTTCGCTTCGATTTTGACTGGATCGAATACACCGGCGGCGGCAACTCCGGCACCATCGAGATCCGATACCAGCTCCAGGTGGAAAACATCGCCGCGATCCAGCAGGGCTCTACTCTCAACAACCGCGCCGCGCTTTACTTCACTGCCGACGACGGAGTGACCCTGACCGACCGCGCTGACCAGAGCGGAGAATCCGATACCATCATCACCGTGGTCGAACCCCAGGTGGATGCCACCAAGACGATCACCAATATCACCAACGCCGCTCCCGGCGGCACGGTCAGCTACCGGATCGAGCTGAACCATCCCGGCGACAGCGCCACCAATCCCCAGCAGGACACCCCGGCCTACGATGTGACCGTGATCGACAATCTGCCCAGCGGGCTGGAACTGCAGACCGGCACTTTCACCGCCCTGCTCAACGGCGTCACCGACGTCAGCAGCTGGTTCACCGTCACCTCCAGCGGACTGACGGACAATCCCGCCGCGTCCATCGACCTGAATCCCGGCGATCAACTGGTGATCACCTACGACGCCCTCATCACCGGGGCCGTCCGCAACAACGAAGACATCGACAATGAGGTCGACGTCGAATGGACCTCGCTCGATGACGACGATGCCAACGACGGGATCGACGCCGCCGACACCGGCGAACGCACCGGCGACGGCGATCCGGACAATCCGGCCACCGGCGTCGATGACTATGAAGGCGAGGACAACGCCCAGTTCACAACGAGTTTCGCCCGCAACTACGATTTCACCAAGACGATCGAGAGCACCTCGGAAAGCCACACCGGCACCGCGTTCGGCACCGACCCGGCTTTGGAAGACCTCGTCATTGGCGAAACGGTGACCTTTCGGCTCACCGCGAGCATGGCGGCGGGCCTCACCGACAACGTCCAGATCCTCGATACCCTGAGCATCGCCAACGGCCTGCTCGATATCCGCAACGTGACGGTGTCGGGCGGCGCATCGCTCGCCCGCGAGGATGGCAATCCCTGGAACAATAACGTCACCATCAGCGACTCGCTCGGCGGAGGCGACGGGTACAACGACTCGGTTCAGATCGATTTCGGCAACATCACCAACAGCGGATCGGGCAGCGCCGCGGATCAGCAGATCGTCGTGCTGGTCGAGGCGGTGGTGGTCAACGACGCGGCCAACCAGGGCGGCGACGTGATCCAGAACACCGGCACGCTCAACTACGAGGACGATACCACGGGCGACGGCATTCCCGATCCCCAGACGATCTCGGACACGGCTGATGTGGAAATCGTCGAGCCGGCCGTGACGGTAACCAAGAGCATCCCCTCACCGCCGGTCAACCCGCAGACGGGCTCCACGGTCGGCTACCAGGTGGTGATTGAAAACACGACGAACTTCGACGCGTTCGATCTCACCTTCCGCGATCTGCTGCCCACCGAGCTGGACCTGCAGACGGGCACCTTCACCGCCACCCGCCAGAGCGACAGCGCCGATGTGAGCGCCTTTTTCACCCCCACGGTGGATGATGTCACCGAAGCCGTCGCGTTCGATCTCGCGGCCGGCGACCGCATCACCATCACCTACGACGCCGTCATCACCGGCCTGGTGACGGACGGCCAGGATCTGGTCAACGACGCCGACGTCGAGTGGACCTCCATCGATGGCGCCAGCGCCGACGAACGCGGGGGCGACGGAGATTTCGACAATCCCGCCACCGGCGTCGACGACTATGAAAACGGCGACACCGCCACCCTGACGACGGATCTCAGCTACGGTTTCACCAAGGCAATCTCCACCACTTCACAAGCCCACACCGGCACCGCCCTGGGAACCGATCCGGCCATCACCGATCTCGTCATCGGCGAGACGGTCACCTACCTGCTGACCGCCCAGCTCGGCGGCGGCACCACGCCGAGTGTCATCATCGAGGACGATCTCTCGCTCGCCAACGGCATCCTGGAAATCCGCAGCGTCACCATCGAGGGCGGCGCGGCGGTCAGTCTCCAGAGCGGCACTCCTTTCAACCTGGTCACGCCCACGTTTACCGATTCCAACGGAGATACCTACGACGACGAGATCCGCATCGATTTCGGAGCCGTCGATGTCGATCCCGCGCTCGGCGGCGCCGCCGCCGACCAGCAGATCCGCGTTTTCGTGGAAGCGGTGGTCGTCAACGTCATCGAAAACCAGGACGGCGACGTGATCAACAACGTCGGCCGCCTCATCACCCTCCAGGACACCGACGGCGACGGAAACGCCGACGACACCGTCACCATCACCGACAACGTCGATGTGGAAATCGTCGAACCGGCCGTTTCGGTCACCAAGACGGCGCCCTCCACGCCCGCGAATCCGCAGGCCGGCGACACGATCGGTTATCAGGTCGTAATTGAGAACACCTCCGGCCTCGATGCGTTCGACCTGACCTTCCGGGATCAGCTCCCGAGCCTGATCCAGCTCCAGACCGGAACTTTCACCGCCACCCGCCAGAGCGACAGCGCCGACGTGAGCGCTTTTTTCACCCCGACCGCTTCGGTGGTGAATCACGCCGCGCCCTTCGACCTCGCCGCCGGCGACCGGATCACCATCACCTACGATGCCGTTATCCAGGACTCGATCGTGGATGGCCAGGACATCATCAACGAGGCCGACGTCGAGTGGACCTCCATCGACGGCGCCAATGCCGATGAGCGCACCGGCGACGGCGATTTCGACAATCCCGCCGGCCCCGCGAATCCGAACGACTACGAGAACGAAGACACCGTCACCGTCCGCGCGGATCTCACGCCGTTCTACGGATTCACCAAAACCGTGGAAACCACTTCCGCCGCGCACACCTCCGCGGCAAACGGTACTGATCCGGCGATCGAGGATCTGACCATCGGAGAAACGGTCACCTACCGCCTGACCGGCACCCTCGCCAAAGGCACCACGGACCTGGTACAGATGATCGACACCCTGGCGATCACCGAGGGTCTTCTGGATATTCAAAGCGTCACCGTCACCGCCGGTTCCGCCCTCTCCCGCGCCGACGCGCAGCCCTGGGACGCGAATGTGACGATCACCGACGCCCTGGGCGGAGGCGACGGATACAACGATACCGTCCAGATCGATTTCGGCACCGTGGTCAACGATGCCACCGGCACAGGTGCCGACGAGCAGATCGTGGTTCTCATCGAGGCCCTGGTCGTGAACGTGGCCGAAAACCAGGGCGGCGATGTGATCAACAATGAGGGCCAGTTCCGTTTCCTCGAGGACATCGACGGCGACGGCACCCGCGAGACGAGGACGCTTTTGGACGATGTCGATGTCGAGATCGTCGAGCCGAATGTCGACG
This sequence comes from Verrucomicrobiia bacterium, assembly GCA_020439945.1. GTDB lineage: Bacteria > Verrucomicrobiota > Verrucomicrobiia > Verrucomicrobiales > DEV007 > JAEUHH01. The sequence goes on along the minus strand of JAGRPB010000013.1, from coordinate 36,448 downwards.
TGACCAAGAACATCACCAGTCTCCCCGCCAATCCCAACGGAGGCGACACGGTGACCTACGAAATCGTCATTCGAAACACCTCGGACACGGACGCCTTCGAAGTGACCTTCCAGGACGCGCTGCCCGCCGCACTGGAACTGCAAACGGGAACCTTTTCCGCCATTCGCGACAGCGATGGATTCGGTGTGGGCTCCCTGTTCAATGTGACCGCCAACGGCGCCACTCAAGCCGGATCGGGCTTCGATCTCGCCGCGGGAGATTTCATCACCATCACCTACGACGCGACGATTCTCGAAACCGTCACCGATGGCCTCGTGCTCACCAACGAAGCCGACGTGGAGTGGAGTTCGCTCAACGGAAGCGATCCCAACGAGCGCACCGGTGACGGCGATTTCGACAATCCGGCGACCGGCGTGGACGACTACGAGAACGAGGACACGGCGACGTTTACGGCGGACCTTTCGCCCCAGTACGGTCTGACCAAGTCGGTCTTCACCAGTTCCATTCCCGAGACCGGCACTGGCGCGGGCACCGATCCGGCGATCGAGGATCTCAGCATCGGAGAAACCGTCACCTACGTCATCATCGCTTCCATCGCCGAAGGCACCACGCCGCAGGTGCAGATCAGCGACACGCTCGACCTGGCCAATGCCATTCTCGACATCCAGGCCGTGCGCGTGACGGGAGGCTCGAACCTCAGCACCTCCGCCGCGGCCACCATCGACGCGGTGACTCCTGTCCTGATCGACAGCAATGGCGACACCTACACCGACCAGTTCACGCTCGATTTCGCCACCGTGGTTAACGACGCCAGCGGGACAAATCCCGAGGACGGCCAGATCCGCATCGAGGTCGACGCCTTCGTGGTGAACATCGTGGAAAACCAGGACGGCGATGTCATCACCAACACCGGCACGCTTTCCTTCCTCGAAGACACCGACGGCGACGGCTCGGCTGACGACCCGCGTCAGATCAGCGACACCGTCGATGTGGAAATCATCGAGCCGGTCGTTGAAGTCACGAAAACCATTCCGTCCGGCACCACCACCGCCGACGCCGGGGATGTGATCGACTACCAGATCGTCATCGAAAACACCTCCAGCCTGGACGCCTTCGAGGTCACGTTCCGCGATCTCATTCCCGCGGAAATGGCGATCAATACCGGTTCGTTCACCGCTCAGCGCAGCGACCTGGTGAATGTGGCGTCGTTTTTCAATGTCACCGCCACGGGCATCACCCACGCGGGAGGCGGATTCGACCTCGCCGCCGGCCAGAGCATCACCATCAACTATAACGCCACCGTGCTGAACACCGTCACCGACGGCGTTTCCCTGAACAACGAAGCCGACATCGAGTGGACCTCCGCCGACGGTGTCGTGCCCGGCGAACGCACCGGCGACGGCGATTTCGACAATCCGGCCGGCCCCGGCGACCCGAACAACTACGAGGACGAGGACACCGCCAGCCTCACCGGCGAACTCACGCCCGGCTACAGCTTCACCAAATCGGTTCTTTCCACTTCGGAAAGCCACACCGGAACCGCCTTCGGCACCGACCCGGCCATCACCGATCTCGTCGTCGGCGAAACCGTCACCTACCGGTTGGTCGCCCAACTCGGACGCGGCACCACGCCCTCGGTCGTCATTGACGATATTCTCGACCTGACCAACGGCATTCTCGATATCCGCGACGTGCGCGTCAGCGCCGGGGCCGCCATCAGCCTGCAAAGCGGCAATCCGATCAACACCATCGTGCCCACCGTCACCGATTCCAACGGCGACACCTACAGCGACCAGGTCAATATCGACTTCGGCGCCGTCATCAACGACCCCGCTCTCTCCGGAGGCGCGGCCGACGAGCAGATCGTCATCGAGATCGACGCCGTGGTGGTCAACATTCTCGCCAACGAAGACGGCGACGTGATCAACAACCTTGGCCGCCTCACCGTTCTCGAAGACACCGACGGCGATGGCAACGCCGACGATCCCGTCGTGCGCGAGGCCAACGTCGATGTCGAAATCGTCGAGCCCTCCGTGGCGGTGAACAAGACGATCACTTCCCTGCCCGCCAATCCCGACGCCGGCGACACGGTGAGTTACCAGATCGTCATCACAAACAGCTCCGATATCGACGCGTTCGACCTGACGTTCTCGGATGTGCTGCCCGCCGAACTCGATCTCCAGACCGGCACCTTCACCGCCCAGCGCAGTGACTTCGTGAATGTGGCTTCCCTGTTCACCGTTACCGCGGACCGCATCGATCACGCCGGCACTGGTTTCGATCTCGCCGCCGGTCAAAGCATCACCATCACCTACGACGCCACCATTCTCGAAACCGTTCGCGACGGACAGGATCTGACCAACCTCACCGATATCGAGTGGACCTCCACCGACGGTTCGTCACCCGACGAACGCACCGGCGACGGCGATCCCGACAATCCCGCCGGACCCGGCGATCCGAACGACAACGAAGACGAAAGCTCCCAGACTTTCCGCGCCGATCTTTCGCCCGTCTATGATTTCACCAAGACGATCGAATCCACTTCGGCGGCGCACACCGGCACGGCCGATGGGACCGATCCGGCCATCACCGATCTGGTCATCGGAGAAACCGTGACCTACCGGCTCACCGCCACCATCGGACGCGGCACCACCGACGGCGTGCAAATTCTCGATACTCTCGATATCGCCAACGGTCGCCTCGACATTCAAAGCGTCACCGTGACCGCCGGCGCCGCGCTGTCCCGCAGCGACGGCAATTCCTGGGACAACGACGTGACCATTTCCGACCTGCTCGGCGCGGGCGACGGATACAACGACACGGTACAGATCGATTTCGGCACCGTCGTCAACGATGCCTCGGGCACGGGCGCCGACGAGCAGATCGTCGTGCTGGTCACGGCCCTGGTCGTCAACGACGCCGAAAACCAGGACGGCGATCTGGTCACCAACACCGGCACGCTGAATTTCCTCGAAGATATCGACGGCGACGGCACGCAGGAACTGCGGACGATCAACGACACCGCCGACGTGGAAATCGTCGAGCCGAATGTGACCGTGGCGAAGACCATTCCCGCCGGCACCCCCACCGCCGACGCGGGCGATGTGATCGGCTACCAGATCGTCATCACCAACACCTCCGACATTGATGCCTTCGATCTCACTTTCCAGGATGCGATTCCGGCTGAGATGGAAATCAACACCGGTTCCTTCGCCGCGCAGCGCAGCGACCTGACGAACGTGGCTTCGTTCTTTGACGTGACCGCGATCGGTATCACCCACGCCGGAACCGGATTCGATCTCGCCGCCGGCCAGAGCATCACCATCACCTACAACGCCACCGTCCTGGCGACCGTGACCGACGGCCAGAACCTGGTCAACGAAGCCGACATCGAGTGGACCTCGATCGATGGCACCGATCCCAACGAGCGCGGCGGCGACGGCGATTTCGACAATCCCGCCACCGGCCCGGACGATTACGAGGCCGAGGACACCGCCCAGATCTCCGGCGAGCTGTCGCCGCTCTACGATTTCACCAAATCGGTTCTTTCCACTTCGGAAAGCCACACCGGAACCGCCTTCGGCACCGACCCCGCCATCACCGATCTCGTCATCGGGGAAACGGTGACCTACCGGTTGGTCGCCCAACTCGGACGCGGCACCACGCCCTCGGTTGTCATCGACGACATTCTCGATCTGACCAACGGCATTCTCGATATCCGCGACGTGCGCATCAGCGCCGGGGCCGCCATCAGCCTGCAAAGCGGCAATCCGATCAACACCATCGTGCCCACCGTCACCGATTCCAACGGCGACACCTACAGCGATCAGGTCAATATCGACTTCGGCGCCGTCATCAACGATCCCGCACTCTCCGGAGGCGCGGCCGACGAACAGATCGTCATCGAGATCGATGCCGTGGTCGTCAATGTGGCCGAAAATCAGGACGGCGACGTGATCAACAATCTCGGCCGCCTCACCGTCCTGGAAGACACCGACGGCGATGGCAACGCCGACGACACCGTCATCCGTGAGGACAACGTGGATGTCGAAGTCGTCGAGCCATCCGTGACAGTCGCCAAGGCAGTCACTTCCGTTCCGGCCAATCCCGACGCGGGCGACACGATCTCCTACGAGGTCGTCATCACCAACACCTCCGACATCGACGCTTTCGATGTGACCTTCAGCGACATCCTGCCCGCCGAACTGGACCTCGATACGGGCAGCTTCACTGCGCAACGCAGTGACTTCACCAACGTGGCGAGTCTTTTCACCGTCACCGCCGACTCGATCACTCACGCGGGCACGGGTTTCACTCTCGCCGCCGGCCAGAGCATCACCATCGCCTACGACGCCACCATTCTCGAAACCGTCCGCGATGGTCAGAACCTGACCAACGAAGCGGACGTCGAATGGACTTCCATCGACGGCCCGAACGCCGACGAGCGCGGCGGCGACGGCGACCCGGACAATCCAGCGACCGGAGTGAACGACTACGAAGGTGAAGATTCCGGAACCGTTCAGGCCAATCTCTCGCCGCTCTACGCCTTCACCAAGACTGTCGAGACCACGTCGGAAGCTCACACCGGAATCGCCGCCGGCACCGATCCGGCTATCACCGATCTCGTCATCGGAGAAACCGTCACCTACCGCCTGACCGCCACCATCGGCCGCGGCACCACCGACAACGTTCAGATTTTCGACACCCTCGACATCGCCAACGGACGCCTCGACATTCGCAATGTCACCGTCTCCGCCGGTTCGGCCCTGAGCCGCCAGGACGGCAATCCCTGGGACAACGACGTGACCATTTCCGACGCGCTCGGCGCGGGCGATGGATATAACGATTCGGTTCAGATCGATTTCGGCACCGTGATCAACGACGCCTCGGGCACGGGTGCCGACGAGCAGATCGTCGTGCTGATCGAAGCGGTCGTTGTCAACGACGCCGAAAACCAGGGCGGAGATGTCGTCAACAACCTGGGCGAACTGCGCTTCCTCGAAGACATCGATCAGGATGGCACCCAGGAAACGCAATCGATCACCGACAACGTCGATGTCGAAATCCTCGAACCGAACGTCACCGTCGATAAATCCATCACCTCGCTCCCGGCCAATCCCGACGCCGGTGACACGGTGAGCTATCAGATCGTCATCGACAACAGCTCCGGCGTCGATGCCTTCGACCTGACCTTCCAGGATGTCCTGCCGCCGGAACTCGACCTGCAGACCGGCACTTTCACCGCGCAGCGCAGCGACCTGGTCAATGTCGCCAGCTTTTTCACGGTCACCTCCGATCGCGTCGATCACGCCGGCACCGGCTTCGACCTCGCCGACGGCCAGAGCATCACCATCACCTACGACGCCACCATCCTCGCCACCGTTCGTGATGGCCAGGATCTGACCAACCCGGTCGATGTCGAGTGGACCTCCACCGATGGCGTCGATCCCGACGAGCGCACCGGCGACGGCGATCCCGACAATCCCGCCACCGACGAAAACAACTACGAAAACGAGGACGAGGAGACTTTCCGCGCCGATCTCGATCCGGTTTATGCGTTCGCCAAGACGATCGAGAGCACTTCCTCGACCCACACCGGCACCGCCAACGGGACCGATCCGGCTCTCACCGATCTCGTCATCGGCGAAACCGTCACCTATCGCCTCACCGCCACCATCGGCCGAGGCACCACCGACCAGGTGGAAATCCGCGACGTGCTCGACATCGCCAACGGCCGACTCGACATTCGCAACGTCACCGTCTCCGCCGGCGCGGCGCTCTCCCGCTCGGATGCCCTCGCCTGGGACGCGAACGTGACCGTCTCCGATTCCCTCGGAGCCGATGGTTACAACGACACCGTCAGCGTCGTGTTCAACACCGTGGTCAACGACCCGGCCCTCTTCACCGCCGCCGAAGACGAGCAGATCGTGGTTCTCGTCGAAGCCGTGGTCGTCAACGATCTCGAAAACCAGGACGGCGACGTGGTGACCAACACCGGCGAGCTGCGTTTCCTCCAGGACATCGACGGCGACGGCACCCAGGAGCAGCAGTCGATTTCGGACACCGAAGACGTCGAGATCGTCGAGCCGGAAATCACCGTGACCAAGACGGCCACCAGCGTTCCCGCCGATCCGAATGCCGGCGACACCGTTTCCTATGAGGTCATCATCGAAAACACCGGCGACATCGACGCGTTCGAACTTTCGTTCCGCGATCTCCTGCCGGCCGAGATGGACCTGCAGACCGGCACCTTCACCGCCATCCGCCAGAGCGACGGGCTCCCGGTGACGCCGTTCTTCACCGTCACCACCGACAGCATCACCAACGCGTCGAATTTCGACCTTGCCACCGGCGACCGCATCACCATCACCTACGACGCGGTCATCCTGCCGACAGTCACGGACGGGCTGAATCTCATCAACGAAGCCAACGTCGAGTGGACCTCGCTCGATGGCGCCAGCGCCGACGAGCGCTCCGGCGACGGTGATTTCGACAATCCCGCCGACCCGACGAATCCGGACGATTACGAAAACGGCGACAACGAGACGGTGATCGCGAATCTTTCGCCGCAGTATGCCTTCACCAAGGTCATCGACAGCACGTCGGAAAGCCACACCGGCGCCGCGCTCGGCACCGATCCGGCCATCGAAGATCTCGTCATTGGCGAAACGGTCACCTACGTCCTTACCGCCACCATGGGCGAAGGCACCACGCCCCAGGTCCTGATCAACGACACTCTGGCCCTCGCCAACGGCATTCTCGACATTCGCGATGTCCGCATTTCCGCCGGGTCCAACCTGACGACCTCGGCCGCCGCCTCTTTCGACGCGGTGATCCCGACCCTCACCGACAGCAACGGAGACACCTACATCGACCAGGTCGATCTCGATTTCGGCACGGTGGTCAACGATGCCACCGGAACGGATCCCAAAGACGCCCAGATTCGCATCGAAATCGATGCCGTGGTCGTCAACGTGATCGAAAACCAGGACGGCGACATCGTGAACAACGCCGGCACCTTGAGCTTCCTCGAAGACCTGGACGACGACGGCAGCGCCGATGACCTGCGCCAGATCACCGACAACGTCGATGTCGAGATCGTCGAACCCACCGTCACCGTGGCCAAGTCCATCCCCAGCGGCACCACCGAAGCCGACGCCGGCGATGTCATCGACTACCGCATCGTCATCACCAATCCCGGCGATATCGACGCCTTCGATGTCACCTTCCAGGACCTCCTGCCGGCAGAGATGGACGTCAACACCGGTTCTTTCACCGCCATTCGCAACAGCGACGGCGGCGATGTGAGCGCCTTCTTCACCGTCACCGCCGACCGCATCGATCAGGCCGGCACCGGATTCACCCTCGTCGCGGGCGATTTCATCACCATCGACTACACCGCCACGGTGTTGGCCACCGTCACCGACGGTCTCGATCTCACCAACGAAGCCGACATCGAGTGGACCTCCACCGACGGCGTGAATGCCGACGAACGCGGTGGCGACGGCGATCCGGACAATCCCGCCGATCCGACCGATCCCAACAACTACGAGGACGAGAGCAACGCCACCATCACCGGCGAGCTGAGCCCGCTCTACGACTTCACCAAGTCGGTCTTCTCCACCTCGGAAAGCCACACCGGCACCGCCTTCGGCACCGACCCGGCCATCACCGATCTCGTCATCGGCGAGACGGTCACCTACGAACTCGTCGCCCAGCTCGGTCGCGGCACCACCCCGTCGGTCATCATCGAGGACATCCTCGCCCTGACCAACGGCATCCTCGACATCCGCGACGTGCGCATCGAGGCCGGCGCCGCCGTCAGCCTCCAGAGCGGCGCGCCGTTCACCTCGATCACCCCGACGATCACCGATTCCAACGGCGACCTTTTCAACGACCAGGTCAATATCGACTTCGGCGCCGTGGTCAACGATCCCGCCCTTTCCGGCGGAACCGCCGACGAGCAGATCCGCGTCTACATCGACGCGGTGGTCGTCAATGTCCTCGCCAATCAGGACGGCGACATCGTCAACAACCTCGGACGTCTCACCGTCCTCGAAGACACCGATGGCGATGGCAACGCCGATGACGCGGTCGTTCGCGAGGACAACGTCGATGTCGAGATCGTCGAGCCCACCGTCAGTGTCGCCAAGTCGATCACCGCCCAGCCACTGAATCCCGACGGCGCGGATACCGTGAGCTACGAGGTCGTCATCACCAACACCGGCGACATCGACGCCTTCGACCTGACCTTCCTCGACAATCTTCCGGACAAGGTCGAGCTCGACACCGGCAGCTTCACCGCCACCCGCGACAGCGATGGCGCCGACGTTTCCGCGTTCTTCACGCTGGCAGCCAATCAAGTCAGCGAAGCGCCCGCCGGATTCGACCTCGCCGCCGGCGATTTCATCACCCTGACCTACGACGTTACCATCCTCGAAACGATCAAGGACGGCGATCGCCAGACCAATCTCGTCGATATCGAGTGGACCTCCACCGATGGCGTCAACACCGACGAACGCGGCGGCGACGGAGACCCCGACAATCCGGCCGATCCCACCGATCCGAACCACTACGAGGACGAAGACCAGACCACGTTCATCGCCAACCTCGTCGGCTACGACTTCGAGAAAACGGTCTACTCCACGTCGCAGTCCCATACCGGCGACGCCGAATACGATCCCACCATCACCGATCTCACCATCGGCGAAACCGTGACCTACGCGCTGACCGCCACTTTCCCCGAAGGCACCACGCCAAGCGTTTCCATCATCGACATCCTCGATACGGCGGAAGGCATCCTCGACATCGAATCGGTCAGCATCTCCGCCGGTGCCAATCTCAGCAGCGACCAGGGACCCATCAACGGCCTCACGCCGCTGCTGGAAGACACCAACTTCGACGGCTTCATCGACAAGATGACGCTCGTCTTTGGCGAGATCACCAACAACGCTTCCAACAGCGCCGATCCCGCCGCCGACCAACTCGTCGTCTACGTGACCGCCCGCGTGGTCAACGTGGTGGAAAACCGGGACGGCGACCTCATCTGCAACAGCGGCACGCTTTCCTATCAGGAGGACATCAACGACGACGGTGTCATCAACGGCGAAGATCCGGCGACGACCATCGAGGAATGCGAGGACGTTGAACTCGTCGAGCCGGACCTGACCATCGACAAGTCGGTCAACAACGACAAGCCCAAGCTGGCCGAGACGCTGACCTACACGCTCACCATCACCAACGACAATGGCTCCAGCACCGCCGATGGCTTTGACCTGGAAGTTCTGGACCGCCTGCCGATCGGCCTCACCGTCGATCCCTCCTCGATCACGCTGACTCATGTCGGCGCGCCGGTGAACCCGACCAGCATCGTCTCCAACACCAGCGACGCGCAGAATCTGCGTCTCGAACTGGATCGTCTCGACCTCGGGGAAACCATCATCATCACCTACGAGGCCACCGTCACCAGCGACATCAGCTACTACATGGCGGTGCTGCCCAACGAGGCGGACCTGGAGTGGACGTCCACGCCCGGCGACACCACCGAGGAACGCGGCGGCGATGGCGATCCGGATACCGATGCCGATCCCACCCTGACGCCCGATTTTTACGACGACAACGACAACGAATCGGTCGAGGTCCATCAGCCCGACCTCAAGATCGTGAAAAGCGATGGCGGCGCCCAGATCTATCCCGGCCAGCCGGTGACCTACACCATGGCGATCACCAATCAGGGACGCGCCACCGCTCTCGAGGTCACCGTGACCGACAACATCAGCCGCTACCTGGCCGAGGGATTCCAGTTCGTCAGCGCCAGCGACGGTGGACGCCTCAACGGAGCCGGCGTCGTCACCTGGAATCTGCCAGACCTCGCGGTGGACGAAAGCATCACCGTGCGTCTCACCTTGCGTGCGCCCGGCGTGGTTCCCGCCGGCGTTGAGGAGATCCACAACGTGGCCGTGGCCGACCACCTCGACATCGAGCCCAGTCCGGACGACAACCGCGACCGCGAGGACACGCCCATCACCGCCGTGCCCGATCTCATCGTGAGCAAAGACGACGGACTCACCTATGCCGATGTCGGGGATCAAGTCACCTACCGCATCACCTTCGACAACGTCGGCAACCAGGTCGCCTCGGGTGTCGTCATCCGCGATACGCTGCCTCCCGGCGTCAAGTTCATCTCGGCCAGCGATGGCGGTCGCCTCAGTGGCAACACCGTTGTCTGGGAACTGGGCGAGCTTCGCCCCGGCGACGGCGACACCTTCACCGTGACCGTCGAAATCCTCACGGCGGGCCGGAAGGAGAACATCGTCACCATCGAGGACGATGGCCGCGGTGGCCCGGATCCGACTCCGAACAACAATCGCGACACCGACGTCACCATCGGCGAGAAGACGCTCCAGTTCGACCTGAACCAGAACTTCCTCTTCTCCAACGGCAACCAGAGCATCCCCGGCGGTTCCCTGCGCGGCTACCTGGTGGGACGCTATCCGGAGTTCGACTTCCTCCAGGACAGTCGCATCCCGGTCGTGCTCGGCACCCACATGAATTCCGGCCTCGCCCAGCCCGGCTCCACGATCACCCTGGAAGTCTACAACGGCCGCGGGGAGATGATCGCCGAGCAGACCGTCATCGCCGATACCGGGGGCAACTGGCTCGCGACCTTCGTCACCGACCAGATCGACCAACAGCCCGCGCGCATCGTCATGAAGCAGACCTGGTCCACGCCGAACGTCGGCGACGACACCGGCTACAACTTCCGGACCTACTTCGCGCCGACCTTCAGCACCGCGAGCTACTACACCGAGGAACTCTCCATCTGGAATGTCACCGGCAAACGCGCCGCCACCGAGGTGCTCGACCTCTACGAGGCCTCCAAATGCGTGCTCTACCTCGATTGGAACGGCACCACCTACGAGTTCAACTCACGCGGCGGACTCCAAAGTTCTTCAGGAAACTGATCTTTTGGGATTATTAACAGTCCAAGAAACAATAATTTTATTTGATTTTATAATTATTAAAATTACCATCCCCCTAAGAAAGTCATGAAATCCCACCTGTCCTCCCAAAATCTCGCCGGAGCCCTCTTGCTCGTCACCGGCCTCATCGTGACTGGCTGCAAGGTGCCTGATGACCTCAGCGTGCTCGATTCGCCCGACGCCGTGCGCCTTCCCGCCTCCTTGATTGGAGAGACTTACGAGCCGAAATCCAAGGCCGAAGAAGAGCGCGACGCCACCATCGCCAATGACGCCGAGGGATTCGTCCGCGATTCCACCGCCGGTCAGGACGAGGAAAAAGTCTCTCCCGTGGCCGAGTCCTTCGCCAAATCCGGCCCGATCTCGCGCCAGACCTGGTGGGCCGGCGATGTGGAGCGTCCCGTCCTCGCCACCACCGGCAAAGTCGTTCACATGGGACTCGACGAAATCTACCAGCGCGCCCTGGTGCATTCCTCGCAGATCAAGGTGTTCGCCACCCTGCCGCTCATCCGCGAGACCGCCATCGACGAAGCCGAAGGCGAATTCGATCCCGAACTCTACGCCCAGTCCCGCTACGATCGCACCCACGAGCCCACCGGTTCGGTGCTCGAGACCGGTGATCCCAACGACTTCTTCAAGGAACGCGGCTGGACTTTCGAGGGCGGCGTGCGCAAGCGCTTCATGCCCGGCACCCAGCTCTCGCTGTCGCAGGAACTTTCCGCCGTCACCAACAACTCGGAGTTCTTCACTCCCGACGACCAGGGCCGCGCCGAACTCAAGCTCTCGGTCATGCAGCCCCTGCTTCGCGGCGCCGGCGCAAAATACAACCGCACCCTCATCCAGATCGCCAAGCTCGACGCCGAAGCCGGTTACGACGAATTCATCCGTCAGTTGGAAACCCATCTCATGGAGGTCAACCGCACCTATTGGGCGCTCTACCTGGCCCGCGCCGCTTACCAGGAGAAAAAACGCCTCGTCGCCGAGACCGAGGGCGTCGTGAAAGAACTCGAATCCCGCGGCAACCTCGACAGCATCGCCAGCCAGCGCAGCCGCGCTCGCTCCGCGCTCGCCACCCGCAAGGCCGATCTGGTCCGTTCCGAGCTGGCCATCAAGAACGCCGAGTCGCGGCTTCGCACGCTCGTCAACGATCCCATGTTCGTCGAGCAGCAGGTCGGCGAACTCATTCCCGCCGATCCGCCGCTGGCCGCTCCCATCGCGCCTCAGTTCGACCAGAGCGTCGCCGAGGCCCTCGCCTTCCGTCCCGAGATCAAGCAGGCGGAAAACCACCTTCGCGCCGCCGATCTCCGGGAATACATGGCCAAGAACGAGAAGCTGCCCACGCTCAACGCCATCGCCGAAGTTGGCGTCTCCTCGCTCAAGGGCGACGGTGACTGGAGCGGTGCCTACGGCGATCAGTATGACGACAGCGAACCCACCTGGGGCGCCGGCATCATCGCCAGCGTGCCGTGGGGTCGCAAGTCCGCCAAGGCCCGCCACCTCCGCACCGAGCTCGAAGTGCGTCAGAAAACCGACCAGCTCCGCTCCACCATGGAGACCGTGCTCCTCGAAGTTCAGATCGCCCACCGCGAAGTGACCACCGCCTGGCCCGATACCAAGGCCAAGTGGGAAGCCGCCGTCGCCGCCGAGCAGGAGCTGTCCATGCTCGAAGACCGTCGCGAAGTCGAGTCGGCCGAGTCCGGCACCAGCCTCTACCTGGAAAAACTGCTCGACGCCCAGGAACGCCGCGCCCTCGCCCGCGATGAATTCCTCCGCGCCCTGGTCGTCTACAATTCCGCGCTCACCAACCTCGACCGCGCCAAGGGCACCCTGCTCCAGGAAGAAGGCATCGGCGTCCGCCGGGTCGAGGACGAGCAGGAACTGCCGCTGGTCCAACTCGTGAAACAGGAAGTCGCCGACCAGACCGTCCGCAACTACGAACTTCAGAAGTAAGCCACGACTTTTCGCCTGACCCGGCACCATTTCGTCCGCCCACGTCGCGGACGCGATCCAACAGGGTCAGGTCCGCCACCTGACCCTGTTTGATTTCCGCCCCCCTCACCACCCGATGCCCGGCGTTCAGCCAGAGAAAACCGGCCGCTGGTCCACGCTTCGCCGCCAGTACGCGGTGGAGGGCTATCTGCACTGGATGAGTCACGAGACGGGTCGAAAGCTTTTTCCCAAAGCCTTCGCCGCCGGGCGATCGGAAGAAAACAGTTCCGCCATCGGTCATTGGAGCGACCACGCCAAGTTGGCCGAGGTCAATGAACTGGCGGCGGAAACAGCCCGACTCGGTTCCGATCAACTCGCTGCCCGCAGCCTTCAGCTTCGCGACGAAGTCCGCGCCGGACGCCCGCTCGCGGAAGTCATCGCGCCGGCATTTGCTCTCGTCCGCGAAGCTTCCCGGCGAACGATTGGACTTTTTCATTACGACGTCCAGGTCCTCGCCGGACTCGCCATGAGCCGCGGCGCCATCGCCGAGATGGCCACGGGCGAGGGAAAAACGCTCGTTCAATCGCTGGTCGCCTACGCTTGGGGACTCTTCGGACGGGGCGTTCACGTCGCCACCGCCAACAGCTATCTCGCCGAACGCGACCAGGAATTCTCGCGCGAACTATTCGATTTCCTCGGCCTCACCTCCGCTCTTCTTCCCGAGCGCACTCCCGGACCGGCGAAGCGTGCGGCTTATGCGGCCGACGTCACCTTCGGCACCGGCGCGGAATTCGGTTTCGACTATCTCCGTGACCAGCTGGAGCGATTTAAAATGCCGAAACCGAAGCTCGGCGAACGCTTCGCCTACGCCGCGCTGAATCAGCCCGCTCCCGAGCGCGTCCGCCTTTCGCAGCGGGAACTCGCCTTCGCCATCATCGATGAAGTCGACAGCATTCTCATCGACGAAGCCACCACCCCGCTCGTCATCAGCACTCGGCAGGAGGGACCGCACCCGCATCCCGAGGCTTTTCAGGTCGCCCGAGAAATCGCCGAAACGCTCACCCCTGACGAGGATTACCAAGCCGAAGCCGGCAGCCAAGCCATTCGCCTCACCGACGCCGGTCGCCAGCGAATCGCTTCGCAGGAATTCCCCGTCCCCTGGCACACCCTGCGCCGCCCGTGGAATCGCTATGTGGAGAACGCCCTGCGCGCCCACCTGCGGCTTCAGCGCGATGTGAACTACGTGGTGCAGGAAGACAAAGTGGTCATCATCGACGAGTTCACGGGTCGCGCCCGACCGGAGAGTTCGTGGAAAGACGGGCTGCATCAGGCGGTCGAAACGAAGGAGGATCTCGTGATCAATTCCGAGTCCCAGTCCGCCGCCGGCATTTCGCGTCAGCGATTCTACCGGCTCTATGAAAACGTCTGCGGGATGACCGGCACGGCGGAGATTTCGGCGGGTGAATTCTGGGAGGTGTTCCGTCTGCCGGTGGTGTCGATTCCGCGAAACAAGGCCAGCCAGGCCGTTACCCTCCCCGCCAGAGTTTTCACCTCGGAACAGGCCAAGCTCTGGGCCGTGGTGCGCGACATCACCGAGCGCCAAGAAAAGGGTCAGCCCGTTCTCGTCGGCGCGCGAACGATCGGGAACAGCGAAAAACTTTCCGCTTTGCTCGAAGCGGCCGGCATTTCCCACCGCCTGCTCAACGCCCGGCAGGATGCGGAGGAAGCGGCCACGGTGGCGGAAGCCGGAAGCCGTGGCGCGGTCACCATCGCCACGAACATGGCGGGTCGCGGCACCCACATCGATCTCGGAGCAGGCGTCGCCGAAGCGGGCGGACTTCATGTCATCGCTCTCGAGATCGAGGAATCCCAACGGATCGACTACCAGCTGACCGGACGTAGCGCGCGCCAGGGTCAGCCGGGATCATCGCAACTTTTTCTCAGCGCGGACGACTTCGTGCTGCGCCACTACTCAACATCCGAAGCCGAGCAGTTGGCCGGTTCCGATGCCGGGGAAACCGGCGAGCTTTCGCCAAAAGCGGCGGCGCGCTGGCTGGAGAAATTCTATCGGGCGCAGGCGCGGGCGGAGAAATCCCGCTACGAATCCCGGCTCTCGCTTCTGCGCCACGATGACTGGCTCTCGGAAACCAAGCGCCGACTTTGAATCTCACCTTTCCACGTTAACGATGAAAACGCATCACCACCTTCTCTTTTCGCTCGGCGCCTCGATTGCCCTGTTCCTGGCGCCGCAGCTTTTCGCGGAAACCGACGGCGTCATCATCGGCGTGACCGAGCCGCAGGAACAGATCGATCTCTCCTTTCCCGAAAGTGGCGTCATCCGCGCGTTGGAAATTGAGGAAGGCGACCGCGTCTCGGAAGGCCAGATCCTCGCCCAACTCGACTGCCGGGTGCTCGAAAGCCAGCTCGCCATCGCGCGCATGCACGCGGAAAGTCCCGCCGCGATCCAATCGGCCAACGCCACCCTGACCATGCGGAAGCAGCGGCTCGATCAATTGGAAAAACTCGCCGCGAGCCAGAATGCCAACCACGACGAACTGGCGCGCGCCAAGGCCGAATACGAGATCGCCCAGGCCGATGTGCAACTCGCCCACGAGGCCGCCGCGGAATCCGAACTCCAGGCGCAGCAAACCGAGGCACAGATCGAACAGCGAACCCTGCGCGCGCCGTTCGACGGCATTGTCGCCCGGATCCATCACAAGCCGGGAGCCAGTGTCTCTCCCAACGACGGACCTGTCCTGACCCTGGTGAAACTCGATCAGCTGGAACTGGTCGTCTACATCGATCACCGCCGGATGGACGGCCTCGAAACCGGTCAATCCGTCACGATTTCCGCGCTCGACCGCGAGGTGACCGGCACCGGAACCATCGAGTTCATCAGCCCCGTGGTCGATCCCTCCAGCGGCACGGCGCGACTTCGCATCGCGCTTCCGAACGAGGACGGGCGGCACCGCAGCGGCGTGAAGTATCGCGTCAACCTGCCGGGATCGGAGGTGGCCGCGGCACCGGATCAGCCGCGACGGTGATCGCCCTCGAGCCGGACCTGGCGCCACCCGGTTTTCTCCCCGTTCGGCCGGCATCGCGCAATCGTTGCAATCGTTTTTGCAAGGCATGCGAGGCTCGCCTGGCCAGCCCGTGGCATGCTCGTGGGGTTACCTTCCCGAATGCGAGCCGGCGATGAACCCACGGAAACAGATTCAGACCCGAATGGACGAATTCCTGCGCTGTCGATTGGCGGAGGATCATCCGGGACCGTGCCCACAGAGACTCTACGAACGTCCCTCGATCACGATCTCCCGGCAGGCTGGCGCGCGGGGGCTCGAGGTGGCGGCGAAGTTGGTCGATTATCTGACGCAGTTCGATGAAACGGCGGAACACGGTTGGGCAATGTTCGATCAGAGTCTGCTCGCCAAAGTGATCGAAAACCGGCAGTTGCCTCCCTGCACCCGCGAATACCTCACGCCGGTCGTTTCTCCCCAACCAGCTCACGAAATCGTCCAGGAGTTCCAGCGCCTGCCCACGGACCAGTGGACCCTGTTCCACCATTCGGCAAACGCGATCCGCTGCCTCTGTCGGCTCGGAAACGTCATCATCCTGGGCCGAGGCGGAAACTTCCTGACTCAGGACCTGCCCAACGTTCTGCATGTCCGCCTGGTGGGAGATCCCGATCAACGGTCCCGCGTCGTGGCCGCAGAGAGCGATCTCGCCGAGGACAAAGCCGGCGAATACCGGGAATCCCTCGACGTGGCCCGCGCGAAATACGTGAAACGCCACCTGAATCGCGAGATCGACGACAGCGCCGCCTATCACCTGACGATCAACGTCAGCCGGCTGAATCCATCCACCACCTCTCGTATCATCGGAGACTCGGTCATCGAGTGGGCGGGCGAGCGGATTCTGCCCATGTCGGCGTGATCCCCAACCTCCGCGGTGAGCGATGATTCGCCGAAACCGCTTGTCTACGTCTGCCGCGACCGCTACATCACCTGGCAGGCATGACACCGACACCCGATTCGGATTTCTCCAGTCACCATCCGGACGCGCACCTCAAACTGGTGAGAGCCGCGCTCGCCCGCCGCGCCACCGACATCCACCTCGATCCCCTGCTGGATGCCTACCAGGTCCGCCTGAGAATCGACGGCATGCTGGTGCCCCATCTCGGCATGTCGCTCGAAGACGGGCATCGACTGGTGAACCAGTTCAAGACAGCGGCCGGCATCGAGCCGGGCACGGCCTTCACACCACTGGGTTCCCGGCGAAAGCTGGAGGTCGCGGAGGATCGACTGATCGACTGCCGCATCACGCTGGCGCCCTGTCTCAGTGGCCCGAAACTGGCCATTCGGTTGCTCGACGCCTCCCGGTTCGAACACCGGGTCACCAGCCTCGGTCTCAGCGAAAAAGGCCTGGAACGTTTCCGCCACTGGCTCCACACCCTCAACGGGATGTTCCTCGTCACCGGCCCGACGGCCAGCGGGAAAACGACGACTCTCTACGCCCTGCTCCACGAATTGGCCTCGGAAAACCGCCACATCGTTTCCATCGAGGACCCGGTGGAATACGAGATCGACGGCATCAACCAGATCCAGGTCGATCACCGGCACGGACTCGATTTCGCCGAAGGCTTGCGAACTATCCTAAGACTCGATCCCGACCACGCCATGGTGGGTGAGCTTCGCGAACCGGAATCGGCCCATGCGGCGATTTCCGCGGCCGTGGCGGGTCATGTCATTCTCACCACCCTCCACGCTCGCGACGCGGTCAGCGCGGTCACCGCCCTGAGAAATCTCGATCTCGCCGATCACCAGATCGCCTCGGCGCTGGGGGTCGTGGTCAACCAGCGACTGGTCCGCACCCTCTGCGAAAAATGTCGCGAGGAGAGCGAACTGAGTCCGGGAGAACGCCAATGGTTCGAACGCGAACGACTCAACCCGCCGTCAAAGACGTGGAGAGCGGTCGGCTGTCCCGACTGCGATGAGACCGGCTACTTCGGTCGAACCGGCCTGTTCGAAGTCTGGCATGTCGATCAGGCCGATTACGAAATGCTGCTCGCCGGCGCCGACGAAGACACCCTGCGGGATCATCTCGATGCGGAGGGGCACAGCGGCTTGTGGCAGGACGCGGTGGCAAAGATCGAATCCGGCGTGACGACTTTTTCCGAAGTGCAACGGTTGGGTCTTTCGCTGCCGTGGGAATGATCGCCCACCCTCAGCCCGCTTCCTTCAGCTCCTGGCAATCGACGCAGAGGGAGACGCTCGGCTTGGCCTCCAGTCGCGCTTCGGCGATCTCGCAGTCGCAATTCTCGCAGATGCCGTAGGTGCCTTCGCCGAGGCGTTCGAGCGCGTGGTTGATCTTTTCCAGGAGGCGCTCCTGGCTCTCGACGATGTGGGATTCGACGATGGCCTCGTCCAGTTCGGAGGCGCGATCCGGGCCGGCGATGTCCTCGCTGGTGTGGCTGTCGCGGAGATCCTGCTCATGAAGGCCGTGGGCGCGGATCAGTTCGTCCCGCTCAGTTTCGAGCCGGCCTTTGAAATAGGTGAGTCGTTCCGGATTCATTTCGCGTGGCGGAGCAAAAAGAAAATGATGAGAACGACCACCACGACAAAGGTCAGCCAGAAATGCGGGTGCCACAGCCAGACGAAGCGCTCCCGCAGCGGCAACCGCGGGGGCTTCGAGTTCGTGTCAGGCTTGCCGGGCTCTTCGGCCATGGCGGTCGGGGGTTCTCCAATGAATCAATGCCCGTGCTGTTTCAGCATGCGGGTCTTTTCCTTGCGCATCTGACGCTCGATCTTGTCCATCGTCAGATCGATCGCCTCGTAGAGATTCTGGGTCTCGGTATCCGCTTCGATGGTCACGTTGTCGGCGCCGATGACCACGATCTCCGCGATGTGACCGTGGGGCTGGGAATCGAGGATGACTTTCACCTCCATCACCCGGGGATAGCCGTAGTGCATTTTGCGGACGCGTTTTTCGGCATAGTCGCGCATGGAATCGGTCAGATCCATGTGGCGCGCGGTGACGATGATGGGAAATTCGGAGGCTTCGACGGGGGTGGTTTCGCTCATAACAGGGTATGCTGTGTGGTTAAAGAGGGTTGGATGGAGATTTGGTCGCGGGGCGACGACTAGTGGGACAGGAACAACGCCTTATCTCCGGTTTCGATCAAGTGATTGGTGAAACTGCCGACGAACAAATCCCGGAAGAACTTGCGGGAATGAATGCCGGCCACGACGAGATCCGCGTCCTTCAGATAGGCGTCGTGCACCTCGTCGACCGAGGCGGTATCGGCATGGATGGACTGGAAGTCGGTCACGCCGTGGGCGCGCAGGTAGTGACCGGCTTCGGCGAGAAGCAGTTCGCACTGGCCGGTGTCCTCTCCGGCGGTGAGGACGGAGATTTCCAGCTCGTAGGGCTCGGCGAATCCGAGGAAATCGCGGAAGGCGCGGCCGGAACTGAAACTGCCGTCCCAGGTGATGATCGCCTTTTGGAAAGGCTCACCGTCGTCGGTCTGGGGAACCGCCAGAACCGGGGTGACGGTGCGGCCGAGCACCGCGGACAGGGAATCGCCGGGCGCCTGCTGGGTCTCGAAATGAAAGAAGGTTCGCAGCCCCATGACGACGAGATCGTAGAGAACGGAAGCCTCGAGAATCTTATCGGCGGGAACGCCCTCCAGTTCGCTTTCCCGGTGATCGAGACCGGCGTTTTCGCAACGTTTCTGGAACCGCTGGCGAGCCTCGCCGATGCGTTCCCGGGCGTCGCTGGTGGCGCGAAGCACGGTTTCCTGTACGAGGGGCCAGTGACTGACGTCGGCGGGCGCGATGCTGGAACGTATGCCGGGCGAATCGAGCACGGCGAGACCGGTAAGTTCGGCCTGATGTCTCGCGGCGACTTCGCAACTGCGATTGGCCGCGGCCTCCGCAAATTCAGAGATGTCCAGCGGGGTGAGGATTCGTTTGATGGATTGGCTCATGACGATATCGGGGTGTTTTTTCCAGAGAGCGAAGCGGCGGGTCAGCTCTCCACTTCGGGCTGCAACTCCAAGCCGTCGGGCCAAGGCGCTCCCGCTTCGATCCAGTGGTAGAGCTTGTCGGTGGTGGTCTTGTCGAGTTGGTGACCGCCAGCCGGCATGGCTTCGATGAAATAGTCAGGGAGTACCGTCACCAGGAACAGGGTGCTGTGACTGGCGTCGCCGGGCACGAGCACGGGACGACCGCCGGTCTCGGATTCCAGCATGTATTCTTTCCGCTGAAAACTCAGCCCGGTAATGGGGCTGTGATCGTGGTGACAGGTCACGCATTTCCGCTCGAGGAGCGGCGCGATGTCTTTTCGGAAATCGACTGCTCCGATCTCGGTATCCGGCGCGACCACGATGACTTCGGGGATGGGTTTCGGTCCCGTGGCGCACGATGCACTGAGCAGAGCGATCACAGCCAAGGGGTAAAGGGGCTGCATTCTCATGGTTCTTAATGACAACATATGAATAGTTTCGCCACTACGCCAATTCTGACTTTCCCGTGGCGCGATTTGTGACCTTGCACCACTTGGCCCGAAAGGGAATGATGGCGGCATGGTTTTCGCCCGGAGAGACGGGCTCGTTTCCTTTTTCAGCAATTCCGCATGCCGCCCGCCAAATCCGCCGATACCGAGGAAGATCGGACCGAACTGCTGCGTCGCATCGAGGAACTGGAAACCCGCCTCGAAGCGGCGCAGGTCGCCAGCGCGCGGCGACTCCAATTCGCCGTCGAAGCGGCGCCCAACGGGATCATCATGACCGACGCGGAGGGACGAATCGTCTTCGCCAACGGACGGGCCCGCTCGCTTTTCGGCTACTCGGAAAAGGAAATGGAGGAACTGCGGGTGGAAGAGCTGATGCCGGAGCGCTTTCGGCGTCATCATGGAGGATTGCGCGAGCGCTATCACCATGACCCGGAGCAGCGGCCCATGGGCATCGGCCGCGACCTTTTCGCCAAACGGAAAGACGGGAGAGAATTCCCGGTCGAGATCGGGCTGACTCCCGTGGAAATCGATGGCGAACGCCTGACGCTCGGCATGATCGCGGACATCACCGAACGCAAGCGGGCCGAGGAGGCGCTGCGCGATCAGGCCCGCATTCTCGCCAGCTTGCACGAGGCGGTGTTCACCATCGGCGGGAGTCACCGGATCGAGACGTGGAATCGCGGCGCCGAGTATATCTTTGGCTGGACGGAGGACGAAATCATCGGCGAACCCGTCAGTAAGATTTGCCCGGTGGATGATCTGAAACGCTATTCGGAACGCATCCTCCCCGCCGTGCTCGCCGAGGGTCACTACGAGTCCACGCTCCGCTGCCGACGCCGGAACGCGCAGGAGGTGACCGTGGCGATTCGCGCTTCGCTGGCCGACTCCGATCGTACGTCCGAAGCCGACTCGAGCCCGCGGGTGATCGTCTGCGCCAACGACATTTCCCGGCAAAAAGAACTGGAGGACGAAATTGTCCAGATCAGTGAGAAGGAGCAGCGCCGCATCGGCCAGGACCTGCACGACGACCTCTGCCAGCAGCTGGCCAGCATTGCCTGCCTGGCGAAGGTCCTGAGAGGTCAGGTGGCGTCCAAGGGAAATGCGGAAACGGCCACCGCGCTCGACCAGATCGGGGAAATGCTTTCCAGCGCCAATGTGCGCGCTCGGGAAATCTCCCGAGGGCTCGCTCCGGCGGTGATCCAACGGGAAGGGCTCACCAGCGCGTTGGAGGAACTGGCGTCGCGAACGAAGCGGGTCTTCGGTGTCCCCTGCCGCTTTCACTGTCCCGATCCGATTTTCGTGGAAGACGAAAAGACGGCCGTGCAACTCTACCGGATCGCGCAGGAAGCCACCGCCAACGCCGTCAAACACAGCGACGCCACGGAGATACTGATCGAACTCACCCTGACGCCGGGGCACCTCCGCCTGCGAGTCCATGACGACGGACGGGGCCTCCCTCTCGAAGCGGCCAAGCGATCCTCCGGGCTAGGACTGTTGACGATGAATTACCGGGCTGGCATCCTCGACGGCGAACTGGAAATCCAATCGTCCCCCGGCCGGGGAACCACCATCATCTGCACCGCGCCTCACGGCAATGAGTGATCCCAAACCAAAGCGCATCCTGATTGTCGACGACCATCCCATCATGCGGCTCGGTCTGGGGAAACTGGTGGATGCCGAGCCGGATCTGGAGGTCTGTCATGAAGCCGGCACCGCCCGGGAAGCGCTCGCCCACCTCGAACAGGACAAGCCCGATCTGGTGCTGGTGGACATGACGCTGCCGGATCGCTCCGGCCTGGAACTGATCAAGGACATTCGCGCCGCTTTCGAGGGAGTCCAGTGTCTCGCCATCTCCATGCACGATGAGGAACTCTACGCCGAACGCGTCCTGAGAGCCGGTGGCCGGGGCTATGTGATGAAAGAAGAAGCGCCCGACAAGCTCATCGAGGCGATCCGGCGCGTCATGGCGGGCGGCGTTTTCCTCAGCGAAAAGATGGAGACGCGCGTGGTCGAACTTTTCGCCGGAGGCGGTCGTGGCGGCACGCCCGTGGACCGGCTGAGTGATCGTGAGTTGGAAGTCTTTCGCCTGCTCGGACAAGGGCATGGCACCCGCGAGGTTGCGGGCAAACTCGGCGTGAGCGTGCG
This sequence comes from Verrucomicrobiia bacterium, assembly GCA_020439945.1. Classification (GTDB taxonomy): domain Bacteria; phylum Verrucomicrobiota; class Verrucomicrobiia; order Verrucomicrobiales; family DEV007; genus JAEUHH01. The sequence continues at coordinate 13,883 of JAGRPB010000013.1, read as the reverse complement.
CACCATCGATGCGCATCGCGCCCACATTAAGGAGAAGCTCGGTTTGAGGGACGCCACCGAACTGGTTCACCAGGCGGTTCGGTGGGTCGAGACCGGTCAGATAGGCTGAAATAAGGTCCCGATCGGATCGTACGCAAATCCCCTACCGGCTATCGGGGAATCCCTCGCATGAGGATCGGATTTGCGCCCAATTTCGCAATTCATGCACAAAGGACATCGTGATGACGTCGCTGAGACCAATTTCGTCTCCATCTCTAACCCAGTCATCGTCATGTCCAACCAAAACAAAACCAGCCTCCACCATCGCCTGCTCAATTCGGACCTGTTCCAGGTGTATCGCCAGGCTTTTGAATCCGCCACCGGACTTCCTCTGTTGCTGAAATCGGCCGATCAAACCGTGGATGAGGCCCCCGAAGACACTTTCCGCAATCTCTTCTGCCAGGAATTGAACTCCGGCCGCAAACCGTGCCAGCACTGTCTGAACGCCGATCAATGTCTCACCGCCCGTTCCGAACAGCAGGCGCACACGACCAGCTGCTTCGCGGGGCTCAAGGAAACGGCGATCCCCGTCCGGGCCGGCGGCCAGACAGTGGCCTTTCTTTCCACCGGACAGGTGTTCGAGTCGGAACCGACGGAAAAGGATTTTTCCAAACTCGCCGAAGCCCTGCGTGAGTCCGGCTTTTCGGAACACCGGATCGAGAAACTGCGCGATTCGTTTTTCGCCACCCAGGTGGTTCCTTCCGATCGCTATCAGGGCATGGTCACGCTGATCGGCGTATTTGCGCTTCAACTGTCCGAGTCGCTGAACCGCCTCATGATTGAGGACTCGAACTCCGAGCCGCCCGTCGTCATTTCCGCCAAGCAGTACATCAACGCAAATCTCGAGGACCGCATCACCCTCGACGACGTCGCCGCCCACGTCTGCGTGAGCCCCTACTACTTCTGCAAGATCTTCAAGCAGGCGACCGGCATGACGCTGACCGAATACGTCAACCGCCGCCGCATCGAACGCGCCAAGCGCAAGCTGCTCATCCCCCACGCCCGCGTCACGGAAGTGGCCTACGATGTCGGCTACCAGTCGCTCAGCCAGTTCAACCGCAGCTTTTTGAAATACGTCGGGATGTCGCCGACCCAGTTCCGCGAGCGTTCCGTCATGCAGGAAACCCCTCAGGCTGCCTGAAGCCGTCGCTATCAAAAAAACTGTTCCTCCAAGAACACCCGTCCGCGCCCCCCCCTTACACGGTTCCTCCATGGGGTGCGGACGGGAAAACTGGTGGTGGTAGCGGCAACGGGCGCCGATACCACCCAACCCTCCACATGAACAGCCCCACGGCGGGCACCTTCGAACTCGTCTGCGAAGTCACCGACGATGATATCGAAGCGATGCTCGACGCCTACGACAGCGGGATGTGCGACACATCCACCGCGAATTGTCTGAGCACCGCTCTGACTCGACAGCTCGGCCGGTCCAGCACGATAGCGCTCATCCGCTACGACTCCGACCGCGCCCACTTCCGGGTGGGAAATCGAAAGCTCCCGGTCCCGGGAGCGGTTTTGAACTGGTTGTCCCTGGCCGAGGTCGGCGCGCGACGGGGTGGGATCACCTTCTCGATTGAAATCCCCGTCGATCTGGGTGCCACGTCAAAATATCGCACCCCATTTCCGCTTTGGCCGGTGGCCGTCCGCTAGGAGACTGTTGAAAAACCATGGAATGATAAAGCGCCAGCCGTTTTTTCTCCTGACGAGGCGCGATGAAGGAAGGTAGCCGGCTACCTGACCGAATCGCAACGAAGGCAGGCGGAAAAAGGGCCGCGGCCCGACGGGTTGGTTGAAACAACGCTCGAGCGAAGCCGCATTTCCAAACCCGAAAAACAATGAGATTTTTCGTTTCAGAGTTTTTCAAAAGTATCCTAGTGGGGTGATGCCTCGCCCAATCGAAGATTGGCCCACTCCACGGATTGGGCTAGTCTGACGGCATGAACCCGCCCATCCCCCATCGACCCGAGACCGTCGTCAGCCTGCATCCCTATTTCAAGGTCCACGAAGGGAAACTCGCGGCCTTTCGAGAACTGATCGGGCGCTTCATCGAGCGGACTTCCAGCGAGGACGCCTGCCTCTACTACGATTTCACCCTGAATGACGACGTCGTCCACTGTCGCGAGGCTTACGTCGGCGCGGAAGGGGCTCTCGCCCATCTCGCCAATGTCGACGATCTGCTGAAGGAAGGCCTGACCATCTCCGATCTGCTCCGCCTCGAGATCCACGGCAGCGACACCGAACTCGACCAATTGCGGGAACCGTTGGCCGAGTTGCCGGTGGACTGGTTCGTGTTTGAAAAGGGACTGGTTCGTTTCTGAACGTTCCTCTCGCTCTCCCGGAATTCCCGAAGTCGACGGCCCGGTGAATTTTCAACCGCTGCCAACGCCGCCCGAGTTGTTTCGCCGCTACGAGCGGGGAGAACTGTCCAAGGAGCAGCTCCACGCCGCCATGTCGATGCATGCCGGCGAGTTGATCGACGAGATGATCGAGTCGCGGAAGAATCCCGTGGCCGCCTACCTCGAACAACTTCGCAATCGTACCGTCGCCGCCCGACTGGCGCGGCGCCATGGTTCCACCCAGTTGCGGGAAATCCTCACCGCTCTGGGAGTCATCCCCGATTTTCCCCCTGCCCAACTCCTGTGGAACGCCCCCCATCGCGAGGTGCCGCTGCACTGCTTTTTTCGAACCAGGCACGAACCGCTTTTTCGCATCGTGAAACTCAAGGCGATGGCCACCAGGGTGCGCGTCGTGGTGGAGTATGGGGAAGCGGCTTCCCCGGTTCGGGAAACGATTCTCCTCGTGCGCGACCGCTTCCAACGCCTCGAACTGTCCACCCGAGAACGGGTCTAGGCAGATTCCGGAAAATCCTCCGGACGCGTGTGGGGGATTGGTTTGTCCTCGCGAAAGAGGAGCGCGAACAGGAGCAGGACCGGGACCAGGTAACCGACGGGGACCAGCCAGAACCGTTGCCATTCCGCCAGCCCGCCATCATCGCCCATCACCGACGGATACACCATCGCCACGAGGATCTGCGAACTGAGCAGGAAACCGATTCCCTGGGTGAAGACGACCAGCAACCCCTGCGCCTGGGCCCGGACTTCCTCCTTCACATGCCGGTCCACATACAAAAATCCGGAGACGAAGACAAAGTCGTAGCTGAAACCGTGAAGCAGCACCGCCACCACCATCATCGTCCACATCGTACCGCCCTCCGCATTGGCCGCGCCGGAAAACAACGTGTAGCGGATCGCCCAACAGAGGACGCCGATCATCATCGTCCATTTGATCCCGAATCGCTTGATGAACACCGGGAGCACCAACCCGAGCACGAACAGCTCGGCCACCTGTCCCATCGAAAAGAAAGCACCGGTCCTCTCGATACCCACCACATTGCCAAACGGACTCCCCAGTGACCAGTAGGGCATCATCGCCGCCGCCGCCAGGAGCGACGCGAACATGAAAACCGCGAAGCTCCGTTTTCTGAAATAGGGCAAGGTGGCCGCTCCATAGAGTTCCCCGATGTCGAGTGGCTGCCCCTTCGCTGGAGGTGGCGTCTTCGGCAGGAAGAAACTGTAGAGCCCCACGGCGAAAGCGGCCGTGCCCGCCACATAGAACTGGGTCGGCGTCGCTTCCGCCTTGAAGACAAAGCTCACCACCAGTCCGGCCACGATCCATCCGAGCGTCGCGAACACCCGCACGATCGGGTAGTCGCGGTCGCCGTCGGCGAGATGCTTCAGGCAGATCGTATTCGACAGACCCAGCGTCGGCATGAAGCACAGGGTATGAACCAGGAGCAGAGACAGGTAGATCGACGACGTTTCCGGAGCCGCGAAACGCGGGGCCGCCATGATGGCCAGCCCACTGAGAAACAGGAGCAATCCCTGCAACTTCTCCGCATTCAAAAAACGGTCCGCAAAGACGCCCATGAAGAAGGGAGTCACGATCGCCGCGATTGGCGCCACCGAGTAGGCCCATCCGATCGAATCGGCGATGCCACGCTCCGTCATGAAAGTGCCCATCGTCACATACCAGGCACCCCAAACGAAAAAGATGAGAAACATCATCACACTCAAGGTGACGAAAAGACCGAGACTGGACCGTGGCTTCACATCGCTCATGGCCAATGCTTCTCCCAATTCCAGCCCCGAAAGACAAGCCACCAAATCACCGCAATAGCGCCGCGAAAGAAAAAAACCGCCAATGAACGCGAATGGATGCCGAATTCAGAACTTCAACTCCCCCCCTATCTCCCATCTGCCAAATCCCATCTTCGGAAGCCCACGGCTTCCTCTCCATACCTCCCGCAAACCCGTCACCCTCCCGGCTTGCCCAAGCCCCAAATTTAGTTTTCCATCTAAATACAGAATGAAATCTGCCACTCCCGAAATCCAACTCAATCCGGATTCCCTTTCTCCCGGCACCGATCGGACACTCGCCATTCTCGAGATCCTGGCCGAGAACCCGCAGGGCCTGTCCGTCGCCGATCTCGTGCGCGGGACCGGGATCTCGCAGAACTCCGCTTTCCGCATCACCCAGACGCTCCACGAGCGCGGCTACCTGCATCGCCGCGAGAGCGACAAACGCTACACGCTGAGTAATCGCCTCTTCGATCTGAGCCGTCCGCGAATTCACGAAAAGAGCCTCTCACTCTGCGCCCACGAGGCCTTGCGGGACCTGCGCGACGGCACCGGAGAAACCGTCCAACTGCTCGTTCGCTCGGGTGCCAAGGGCGTGGTGCTCGAACAGGTGTCCGGCCTTCACGCCGTCAAAGTGATGGGCGAGGTCGGCATGCGGGTGCCTCTCTATTCCTGTGCTCCCGGCAAGGCGATTCTCGCCTTTTTGCCAGATGCCGAACGCGATGAATGGCTCGCCTCGGTGAAATTGAAAAAATTCACCCAGACCACGCGCTCGACCCGCAAATCGCTGCTGGCGGACCTCGCGGAAATTCGCGAACGCGGCTACGCCACCGACCTGGCCGAGGGATTGGCGGGCATTCACTGCGTCGGCGCTCCCGTGTTTAATGCCTATGAATACCCCGTCGCCGCCGTTACCGTAATGGCGCCGGTTTTCCGCCTGCCACCGGAACAGTTTTCTGAATTGGGCGAACGTTGCCGCGTCGCCGCCGACCAAATTCGCGAGCGCCTGCTCGCCTGACCGATTGATCTCCCCCCCTCCCCCTCTGTCATGAACCTCCTCCCGCGACAGATCCGCCTGCCACGCGTTCAACCCTGTTGGGTCGCGGGCCTGACCCTGTTGAGTCTGGCCTCACTGGCACGCGGCGCCGACCTCTCGTCCGACCAGGTCGAATTCTTCGAGAACAAGATCCGGCCCATCCTGGCGCAGGAATGCTACGAATGTCACAACTCACGCGACAAGGCGAAAGGCGGGCTCGTCCTCGATCACCGCGCCGCCTGGCAAGCGGGCGGCGACTCGGGATCGGTCATCGTTCCGGGCAAGCCCGGCGACAGCCTCCTCCTGCAATCGATCCGACACGAAATCGCCGATCTGAAGATGCCCAAGGCCGGCGCCCAGCTGGATCCCAACGTGCTGGCCGATTTTGAAAAATGGATCGCCATGGGCGCGCCCGACCCGCGCGACGCGCCGCCCACCGAGACGGAGCTGGCGGAGGATACCAACTGGGAAGCGGTGCGCGAACGACGCAAGGGATGGTGGAGCTTCCAACCCATCACCCATCCCTCTCCTCCGGAATCGGCGAGCGCGGTAAATCCGGTCGATCGATTCATTCGCGCCCGGCTCGCCGATGAAAATCTGGAACCGGCGCTTCCCGCGGACCCTCGAACGCTGGTGCGACGCCTGCACTTCACGCTGATCGGTTTGCCACCCACGATTGAGGAGACCCGGTCCTTCCTCGAAAGCTGGGAACACAACTCGGATGACGCCGTCGCCCAACGCGTCGACGACCTCCTCGCCGATCCGCGCTTTGGTGAAAAATGGGCACGGCACTGGATGGACTGGGTCCGTTACGCGGACACCCATGGCAGCGAGGGCGACCCCACCATTCCCTTTGCCTGGCGCTACCGGGACTACCTCATCCGTGCGCTGAATGCCGACGTGCCTTACGACCAACTGGTGCTCGAACATTTCGCCGGCGACCTGCTGGAAAATCCCCGCATCAACGAATCGCTGAAACTGAACGAAAGCGCGCTCGGACTCGGCCACCTGCGGATGGTCTTCCACGGATTCGCGCCCACCGACGCTCTCGACGAGCGCGTGCGGTTCACCGACGACCAGATCAACACGGTGACCAAGGCGTTCATGGGGCTCACTGTTTCCTGCGCCCGCTGCCACGATCACAAGTTCGACGCCATCAGCCAGAAGGATTACTACGCGCTGTTCGGCATCTTCACCTCCACCTTGCCCGCCACGGTGGCCGTCGATGCCCCCGGCGTTTTGGAAAAAAATCGCGAAACCCTCTCCGCGATGAAACCGGAACTGCGACGCGGAATCGGCGATCACTGGCGGAAGGCACTGACTGTTGACTCAGCTTTCTGGGAAAAAACCATCGCGGCGGCATCGGACGCCAAGTCCGCGTTCCAACCGCTGCAGCAGCTCGCCATAGCGGGCAAAAACGCCGACGCGGCGACAAAACGTTGGACCTCGATTCGCGACGGTCTGGAAAAGGCATGGCAGGAGTCGGAGACGAATCGCGGCGAGGCAAACATGCGCTATCGCTGGGATCTCGCGGATGACGAGCAATGGACTTCCTGGGATCGCTACGGAGAAGGATTCGAGATCGAAGACCACCCCGCGCCAACCGGCGAGTTCGTCGTCGCGAGCCAGGCTGACCAAGGGTATCGCGCCATCGCGCGCATCCTTCCGTCCGGCGCTTACTCCCATCTGGTTTCTGATCGCCATCGCGGCGTTCTTGCTTCGGCTCCCTTCGAACTGGATGGCGAATACGATCTCTACCTCAATGTGGCTGGCGAAAACAGCTCGGTTCGCTATGCCGTTCAGCACTATCCTCGCAGCGGCACGGTTTATCCGGTCGATGACCTCGGCGGCGGAAACTGGAGATGGATCAAGCACGACAAGATCGACTACTGGAATGGCGATCGCATTCACCTCGAACTCGCCACCGCCGGCGACGCGCCGATCCTGGTGAAGGACGGCGATCGTTCCTGGTTCGGGATTCGCGAGGCAATCCTCGTGAAAAAGGGCAGCCCGAGTCCGGCTCGGCCCGCCAACGAATTCCTGGCGCCTGTTTTCTCGGAAGCCGGAGATCGCGTTCCCAAAAACCTTGCCGAAGGCATCGCGATTTACGAAAAGACACTTCGCGGGCTGATCGCTGCATGGGGTCAAAACTCCGGAGCCCTCGATGACGCCGGAGCACTGCTGCTCGATGCAGCCGTTCGAGAAGGACTCCTACCGAATCAGCTCGGATCGCTCCCTCCCGAACTGCGCCAGCGTTTTGAGCAATATCGAAAACTCGAAGCGGAGATCCCCGAACCAACGCGCGCACCAGGAGTATTCGAGCGTCCCGGCCGCGATCAGCCGCTCTTCACCCGTGGCGATCACAAGCATCCCGCCGATCCGGTTCCGCGGCGCTTCCTCGAAGCCATCGACGCCACGCCCTATGCCACCACGGGCACTGGCCGACTCGAGTTCGCGCACGATCTTCTTCGCGAGGACAATCCCTTTACCGCCCGAGTCATCGTGAATCGCATCTGGCACCATCTTTTTGGCGCCGGTCTGGTGACGACGATGGACAACTTCGGCCGCCTCGGCGAAGAGCCGTCCCATCCCGAATTGCTCGATTTCCTGGCCGCTCAATTCCGCGAACAACAGGGCTGGTCGCTGAAAAGCCTGATTCGCGAACTGGTCCTTTCCGACACCTGGCGGCAATCGAGCGCCCCCTCTCCCGATGCCGTCGAAAGCGATCCCTCCAACCGGCTGCTCTCGCATTTCAATGTTCATCGCCTCGAAGCCGAAGCCATCCGCGACGAACTCGTTGCCGTGGCCGGACGACTCGATGAGGAACGCTACGGTCCGCCCTTCGTCGGAAATCTGCCCCGCCGTTCGCTCTATCTGAAGGTCAAACGCAATGACCTCGATCCTTTCCTGACCACCTTTGACTTCCCCACCCCCGCTTCCGCAGTCGGGCGGCGAGACGCCACCAACGTGCCGGCCCAGTCATTGACCCTCCTCAACGACGGTTTCGTGATCGATCAGGCGCAACGCTGGGCCGCCTCCCTGCCCGCAAACACGGACGACGACACCTTGATCACTCGCCTCTTTGAAACGGCGCTCACCCGTCCGCCAACCGATGCGGAGATGGCCCAGGCCCGCGCCTTTCTCTATGCGCTCGAAGACGAACACCGCGCCAGTTCGGAGCAATTCGCCGACATCCAGTCGCGGCTGGAAGAACGACGGAACGCCCTTCGCTCGCTGACCGAACCCGTGCGCATGCGACTGCTGGAGGAAAGACGACGCGCCGTCGCCGCTGCCAACGAGGGTCTGGCTCCGGAACCGGCCAACCTCAAACCGATCGCCCAATGGAAATTCGACAAGCACCTGGAAGATGAGATCGGCGAACTCGATGGGGAACTGAAAGGCACGGCGAAATTCGAGGACGGCGCCGTGGTGGTCGATGGCGAAGGTTTTGTGGCCACCCCTCCCATCCCGGTCGATCTCTCCGAAAAGACGCTCGAAGCCGTGGTCCAGCTCGACAACCTCGAGCAAAGGGCGGGCGGCGTAATGACCGTTCAGGACCTGCGCGGCGGCGTTTTCGACAGCATCGTTTTCGCGGAGCGGAAGCCGATGCGATGGGTCGCGGGCAGCAATTCGTTTGCGCGCACGCTCGATTTCGACGCTCCCGACGAAACCGAAGCGGCAAAGCGTCCGGTGCATCTCGCCATCACCTACGCCAGTGACGGCACGATCCGCTGCTACCGGGACGGCCAACCGTGGGGCAATCCGATTCGGAAAGCACCGCTTCACACCTACCGGGCGGGCCAGGCGCAAGTCCTCTTCGGACTCCGGCACGGCACCGCAGTCCAGGGTAATAAGCCGCTCAAGGGACGTATCCTCGAAGCTCGCCTCTACGATCGCGTCCTCGCCCCCGATGAGGCGCGCGCCGCGGCCTCGGGCGATCGGGTTTTCGTCAGCGAGCGCGACATCACCGCCGCTCTCACCGAGGCACAACGAACCGAGAAGGACGCTCACGAAACTGCCATCACCGAATTGGAGAGCGAAATGGACGAGCTGATGCGCCTCGGGTCCAACGTGCCGCTCGAGCAACGCCGTTGGCAGGACCTCGCCCATGCCATCTTCAACCTGAAGGAGTTCATTTATCTGAGATGATTCGGCTCACGGTTTTCGTTTCCGCCCGTTTGAAACCATCTCACTCCCCTCCCCAAGCGCCATGTTCCCCTCCCCACACCATTCACTTTCCCGACGGGAAATGCTCAGCCGCGCCTCCACCGGATTCGGGCTGACAGCCCTGACCGGTCTGTTGGGTCTCGAAAAACTTCAGGCGGCCATTTCCACTTCGTCGGCACCGCGCCCCCTCGGCCAGCCTCATTTTCGGCCGAGAGCCAAGCACGTCATCTTTTGCTACATGTCCGGCGGTGTCTCCCACCTGGATACCTTCGATCCCAAGCCCAGGCTCCGGGAACTGCACGGCAAGCCGATGCCGATGAAAGTGGAACGCACCCAGTTCAACAACAACGGCAACATCTTCGGCAGCCCTTTCGATTTTCATCCCGGCGGCGAAAGCGGCATTCCCATTTCCGATCTCTTTCCGTACCTGCGTCAGCATTGCGCCGACGACCTGGCCGTGGTGCGGTCGATGACCAGCCCGGTGAACGAGCACGCCCAGGGGAATTTCTTTTTTCACACCGGGTTCCCTTTCATCGGACATCCCAGCGCCGGGGCCTGGTCGTGCTATGGACTCGGCTCGTCGAATCACAATCTGCCCGGCTACGTGGTGCTGAAAAGCGGCGAAGCCGCCACGCCTCACGGAGGAGTCGGTCAGTGGAGCAGTGGGTTTCTCCCGGCCCAATATCAGGCCAGCATCGTGCAGGTGGATGCCGACGAGCCCATCCGGGACATCCTGCCACGGGAGCGTGACACCGTTCAAAAGTCGCGGCTGGAATTCATCCGCACCGTTGACCGCGGATTCGCCGAACAGACCCGGAACGACGTCGAGGTCGAGGCCGCCATCCGTAATTACGAAACCGCCTACCGGATGCAGTCAGCCGTGCCCGAACTCTGCGACATTCGCGGCGAATCGAAGGCGACGAAACAGCTCTACGGCTTTGAATCCGAGAACCCCATGACCCGCGCCTACGCCCAGCAAGCCCTGCTCGCACGGCGGCTCGTCGAACGCGGGGTGCGATTCATCGAACTGACCTGCCTGCCCCAGACTCCCGGCGGCAGCCAGGCGCCCAATCCCTGGGATCAACATGGCGGACTGGAGAAAGGGCACCAGAACATGGCGCACCAGGTGGACCAACCGATCGCCGGTCTGCTCCGCGATCTCAAGCAACGCGGTCTGCTGGAAGAGACCCTGGTCATCTGGGCGGGTGAATTCGGCCGCACGCCCTTTTCCCAGGGCAGCGACGGGCGCGATCACAATCCCTTTGGATTCAGCATCTGGATGGCCGGGGGTGGCACCAGAGGAGGCACCATCTATGGCGAGACCGATGAGTTCGGCTATCACGTCGTGGAAAACGAAACTTCCGTCTACGATCTTTGGGCCACCGTCCTTCACCTGATGGGCCTCGATCACGAAGCCCTCACCTACCGCCACGCCGGTCGCGACTTCCGCCTCACCGACGTCCACGGCCACGTCTGGCACGATTTGATCGCCTGAGTTTCCCGAAACGAAAAAAGCTCCCAACCGTGGGGGCTCTCTCAAAAAAATGGTGGGCAGGACAGGATTCGAACCTGTGAAGGCATAGCCAGCAGATTTACAGCGCGAAAAATGGGGTTCCGGGGGTGTCTAGCGGTGTCACTGGATGGCATGCGATTTCCAGCATAACTTTTTGATAATAAGTGATTCCTGGCGTTGATTGCAATGACGATCCGTGCTTTGCTTTGTCACGCATGGACAAAAAAAGTGAGTCCAAAGTGAGTCCAAAAACGGTTGTCTATGGGAAGACAGATACCCGGTATTGGAAAGAAAAAGTAGTACGCCGTCATAGGTTGGTCGAGGGGAAAGAAATTCAGGACAGGCACTACTCGGTCCAACTCCAACGCGGTGGGCGGCGGACACGGTTTCCCTTGGGGTCGGGCAACAAGGCCAAGGCGGCCGACAGGGCTTTGGAGATCTACCTGGATATCCTGACGATCGGATGGGACAAGGCTGTTGCCCGCCACAAGGATCCTCGGAAGAAGCCCGGCCAGGATGATGACGATACCGCCTTCATCGAACGCCCCACGGTTGGCGATCTCATCCGGGTGGCTTCCGAGTTCGTGACGGTCCGGCGCTCGACCTTCAATTCCTACGCCAAGGCGATCCGAAAAATCTATGCCGACTCGATGAAGATCCCCGGAGCCGAGAAATTTGATGGGAGAAAAGGAGGCGCCCAGCGATGGCAGGAGCAAGTCGACAAGGTCTATCTGGATCAACTGACTGCGGAAAGGGTGGTACGCTGGCGAAACGAGTTCCTGGTTGGCGAAGACGACGACCCCACAGGCAAGCGAAGTCGAATCAACACCTCGAACACTCTCATCCGCAATGCCCGGGGGTTGATGGCGAAAAAGCATCTGCCGTTTCTCCGGGAGAGAATGAGGTTGCCCGAGCCGCTTCCTCTCGATGGTGTTCCACTGCTCAAACCACCATCCATGCGCTACCATTCCAAGATTGATGCGCACACGATTCTTTCTGCGGCACGGAAAGAACTCGAAAAGCAGAGCCCCGAGCAATTCAAGGCTTTGCTGTTGGCACTTGTCTGCGGACTCCGGCGAGGTGAGATCGACAATCTTCTCTGGGAAGCGTTCGACTTCGAGCGTGGCGTCCTCCGTGTCCAGAACACACGATACCACGAATTGAAAAGCGAGGACTCCGCCGGGGAAATCGACCTGAGTGATGAAGTTTGCGCCGTCTTCGAATCACTGAGGATGGGAGCGTCGGGTGAGTTTGTCATCGAATCGGAACACGCCCACAACCGCCCCGACTCCGGCACTCGGTACTACCGCTGCAATCTTGTCTTCCAGAGGCTCGGGAGGTGGTTGAAGAAGAAAGGGGGCGACAAGAAGCGCCCGATTCACGAGTTGAGGAAGGAGGCGGGGTCGCTGGTTGCCGCTGAATACGGGATCTTCGAAGCGAGCCGGTTTCTCCGACACTCCGACATTCGGATCACGAGCCAAGTCTACCTCGACAAGAAGCGGCGGGTTACGCCATCGTTGTCGCTGACTGCGAAATCATGAATGATCCCGACTTCAGTCCTCCGCAATTTCACCGTGTCTCGGCGTTTTTGTTTCAGGAGATTTGGCCTCAGTTAGTTGCGGAGAAGCTTGGGAAGCGAGAGGCCTTGGAGAAGCTGCAAATCTTCATGTCCGGGTTGGCGATCAGCGATCTCGCTCTTTTTAAGAATCGGTGGACGGAGAAAACTGAAAGCGATTTTGTCAGGGCATTTCGAGAAGACTTCGAGACCTCTCTCTGGATCGCCTCGGAAGTCCTCAAGGCAAAAGCCGATTGGTTTTCGCGAAAAGTCGCCTTCATAGATGAAAGGTCCGAATCGACCGGAAAAGAGCTGTGGATTACAATGGTCATTCAAGCCGATCGAAATGCGTCAGGCGACTACTGGGGTAGCCGAGAATTCCAGATCTTCTTCGAGCGAAATTTCTCCCTCAAGATCACCACCGGAGAAGATCGAACCCGCTTCGAAAATGCGCTGAAAAACAAGAGGCGGGCGATCCGAAGAGCGGAAGAAAAGCACCGCAGGCTCTTTGAGAAGCTCGTCATTGATGCTGCCGTCGAAAATGAGGCAAGCGAGAAAGGAGATTCGGCTGGTGAGAATCTTCGGAAATGGTTCGCCGAAGATCAGACTGCAAGAGTCTGTTCCTACCTCAGAACCATCTTCAAGCTCCATGCGCAGAAATCGAAGAAAACCTCAGCCTCCTTGTTGGCGATGAGAATGGGACTGATTCCGACTAAGAGTCTTTTCAACGCGATCGAGGCGCGACGTCGTGGCATGGACGCCGCCGACCGGGAAAAAAGCGGATCCTGAGGCCTGATTGACGCGGCGGCCAGGACATGCCGCGCCTCCGCTACCGCTCCAAGACACCCGGCTCCCGCCTCGAAGAACGGTTCCTGCTCTTGTGGCGCGAGGCCGGCGGACCGGAACTGGAACGCGAGTTTCGCTTCCACGACAAGCGCCGGTGGCGGGCCGACTTCGCCCACATGGAAAGCCGCAGCCTCATCGAGATCGAGGGCGGCATCTGGGTCAACGGACGCCACAACCGGGCCGCCGGCTTCAACGCCGACCTGGAGAAATACCTCGAGGCGAGCCTGGCCGCCTGGCGCGTCTTCCGCCTCGGTCCCGACCAGATCACCCTGCCCGTCGTCGAGCGACTCGCGGGCATCCTGCGCCACGGATCGGCTCAGGACAGCAGACCGATTCCCTGATACGTTTTCGGCCCATGTCCGCAGAGAGCCTCGTCATCGTCGCCTTGAGCGACACGCACGGATTGCACGCCGCGATGGAGCATGACATCCCCGAGGGAGACGTGCTCATCCATGCGGGGGATTTCTGCGGTCGGGGTCTTGTTGAAGAAGTTGTCGAGTTCGCTCACTGGATGGGCTCACTCCCTCACCGGCACAAGCTCGCCACCGCAGGCAACCACGACCGTCCCGTGGAGGAATCGGAGCGACTCTG
>JAGRPB010000155.1 GCA_020439945.1 Verrucomicrobiia bacterium | reverse complement strand
TGATCCATCATCTCTCCGGTTGATCGGTGCGAGCAGGGATGCTCGCGCTCCAAAAATTTGCGGAGATCAGCGCTAATCAGCGGTTCCGATCTCCGAATACCATCGCTCCCGAATCTCCACCAAGGCTCCGTCCAGTGCGTCTCGATCGGGTTCTTCTGGCAGGTCGCATGTCGCAAAAAGCGCCTCGATGTGTTCGATCTTCTCTTCCGCTTTCGCGATCAGTTCCTCGTATTCGAAATCGCCTCGTCGGATTTGCATCAAGTAATCCCGATTCGGCCGGCGCACCGTGATCCTACCTTCGCTTGCGATTTCTTCCGCCATGTCGAGCAGGCGAAAGGTGTGCATCAGGTTCTTCGAATCGTAGTTCCGACCGTGGGCCACGTTCGTCGCGTAGCGGGCCTCGTTCCGATTCGCCAGCCAGTCGTGATATTCGCGATACTCGCGGCAGTATTTCTTGAATCCGTCCTTGTTGAAATTCATCCACCCGATCGGCTTCTCGCCTTTGGGAATGCTGCTCAGGATCAAGTCAGTGGAATCCTCCGAGCGAACGATCCCGCGATAGCCGAGTTCACGGTTTGCATCGTGGTAGATACCGAATACGTCTCGCATGTGAGGGATCTTCACGAGACCGCAATCGAACTGCCGCAGCCCGCGAGCCGAGAGCCAGTCGCTCAGCGGCACTGAGCCCTGACCTTCGACCACGTGACAGAACGTCAGCACCGATTTCCGAGGGCCGTCCATCGGATTGACGATCTTCTTGTTCAACCCGCGGGCCTTGCGCACCTGGGTGATCGCGTAGCCGGCGAAGGTGTCGCGGCATTGTTTCGACAAGGCCCACTCGGGCAGAAGCCGATCCATCAGCGGATGCCGAAAGCGGACGCAGTCCTTCGGAGCGTAGAGCATTTCCAGGATGTTGGGATTGCTTTTCGTCAACAGATCGATGAAGCGACCGATCTCGTAGTAAGTCTCGTCGTTGGTGGCATCGCTCACTTGATCTGCGGTCCCTAGCCCGAACAGCAGCCGCTTCGGCATCACGAAAATGCCGCGCAGATCCGTGTCCGATTCCGGCATGGCCGTTCCGTAGGCGCGACTGCCGGTTACGCATTCGAACAGGAGACAATCCTGGCTGCGGGCTTGGTTTAGAGAGAATGAATTCATTGGTGGAGGAATTTTCGCATCAAATCATCCGTGAGTATCGGCGTCCATCGGCGGTTCCAAAAGCCTCGCTTGATTGGAACGCCGATGGCCACGAAGCATGAGGCGTCATGGATACGATCTCAGACTCGCCCGCATTCGATATCGTTGGCATTGGGATGTCGACGATTGATCTGCTCAAAGTCGTCGAAGAGTTTCCGGAAGGCGAGGGCGTCACCGAAGTCATTGAGAATCGCCTGCAGGGCGGCGGACCGGTTGCCTCCGCCCTCGTCACCGCGGCGAAGCTCGGCGCCAGCGCGGCGATCGTGGATCGCATCGGCAGCGATTGGCGAGGCGAACTGGTCAGGCATGAGTATCGCGCCGCCGGGGTCGATACCCGCTTTCTCGAACTCGAACCTGACCGAGAGACAACCTTCGCAGCCGTGCTCGTGCGGCAGCGGGACGGAGCGCGCCATGTCATCTTCTCTCCCGGCAATTTCACGCCGCTGGCCATCGATGAAATGCCGGTCCAGGCAATCAAACGGGCAAAAGTGCTCCACCTGAACGGTCGCCACTGGCCCGGTTGTGTTGACGCCGCTCTCGCGATTCGAGGGGCCGGCGGTCTCGTCTCGTTCGATGGTGGAGCGGGTCGTTTTCATGAGCGCCTGCGCGAATTGCTTCCGCTGGTGGACATTCACATCAGCGCCCGCGATTTCGTGGCGAATCTGGCGGAATCCGATGACACGGGTGAACAACTCGCTGCCATGATCGGACTCGGTGCAAAGATCGCGGCGGTCACGGACGGTGAAAACGGCAGTTGGTTCGCCACCGAGGAAGGCGAGGTTTTCCATCAACCCGCCTTCGCTGTTGAGCCCATCGTCGATACCACTGGCTGCGGCGATGTCTTTCACGGCGCGTTTCTCTTCGCCCACCTTCGCGGTTGGTCGGTGAAGGAAGCCGCCACCTTCGCAAGCGCCGCCGCCGCTCTCAATGCCACCGAACTCGGCGGGCGAGGGCACTTGGCGACGCTGGAGGAAATTCGAGAGTTGATCGTTCAAGGCTGAGGAATCTGGAAAACAAAAAGGCACGGCGTTCGCCGTGCCCTCGTTCAAACCTCCAGGTTGAAGCGATGCTTTCCACCTTCGGCGATTGAAGTCCTCGATGGCTTCTTTCATTTCACGTTCTGTCAGGCGTTGTTCTCGCCGGGCCAGGATTCGCTCATCCTTGCGGCGCCAAGAGGTCCATGATCGGCCTTTCAGTCGGCAGTAGCGATGGTGTCCCTCATGGTTTTCCAACCACGCTTCTATCTCTTCCAACCGGGACTCACATTCGGGCATGTTCACTTTTCGATGGGTCACGAAATAGGGAGTGATCACCGATTCGAAGAGTCGCGGTTTGGCGATTTCAATTCGACCGCCCCATCCGATGCTCCACAGTCTTCCAATCAGATCGGGAGAGGCGGTGGCGAATCGGCCTGAGATCCGGAAATACTTGAAGAGGTGCGGAGGCAACCTGCTTCGATAGAGTTCGCTGAGGTGAAAACGGCGGAGTTTGTGCGGTCGAGGCACCTTCTTCTTTCGAGACCGGTCCCAGCCGAGGAAGGATCGTTGCCTGCTATGCTGGACCCGATCAACATGGGGATGGAGTTCTTTCAGTTGGTCTGCATCGGGACGTTCGAGCGCCGTCTCGCTGAGGCGGAAGAAACGCACCCAGCCCCTTTGATACGGCTCTTCGATTTCCACCAAGGGAGCTGACCAGACAGCCTTCCGGAGGCGATGACTCTCGTTCATCATCGCACGAAGTTCCTTCTCCTCGCGCCATTTCCGGCGACGAACTTCACGTCTGCAAAGTTGGGTTGGTTCGTTCTTTGAAATCATGGGAAAGAGGGGGCGTTAAAGAGAGCACCGGCGGATGCCTCGGCGAGGCATCCCTACCGGATCAACCTTCGCGAGGTCGGTAGGGACGGCTGGCCCAGCCGTCCGAACTGTTGGGCGGATTCTGGTGGTGTTCGTCCTTGGGATGAAAAAGGAGCCAGTTCGCTTGTTTGCTTGCTTATGACCTCTTCACATTGCTCAGCAGTTCCTCCGGCACGCCAATGATCAGCTGATTGCCATAACCGGCAGTACTGGCGTGCTTCAAGGTCTCCAAATACTGCAGGCGGAAGAGTTCCGGGTTGTTTTCGAGGACGCGGGCGGCATTGGCCAGGGTGCGCAGCGCGGCGGCATCGCCACGGGCGATTTCCTGTTTTGCCTGAGCCTGCTTGCGTGCCGTAAGAACGCCGGCATAGACGTTTTTCAGGTCGCTTCCCAGCATCACGTCGCGGATGTCGATCGCTTCGACGGCCATGCCGAAATCGTTCAACGCCGCGTCGCGAACACGATTCAGCAGGGTTTCACCGAAGCCGGCTTTCTGCTCGATGATGGCGTCCAGTTCGAGGGCGCCGATTACCTGGCGAATGGCCAGCTGAATGCGGGTGTAGAGAGCCTGGTTGGGATCCTGGGCAGCCTCGTGATACTTGAGCGCGTCGGCGATTTTCCACTGGGCGACAGCACTCAGTTTCAGCGTTGCGCTGTCGGCCGTGATGACCTCCTGGCTCGCGACCACCAGTTCGGTGATGCGGTTGTCGTAGAGGAAGATCGTGTGTCCGCGACCCCAGAAGCGGTGCTTCCCGGCCTTGAGCGTTTCGGCGAAACACCCGTGGCGGAAATGCAGCCCCGTCTGGTAGTCCCAGACCGTGATCGTCTCGACGGATTCATTGATCAGTCGAAATGCGGCGCCCGCTGCGGAGAGCGCGATCACGAGAATGATGATGGCGGTGATGATTTCGATCATGGTCGTATTGGTTGGTTAGTTAATTGATTGATTCTGAAAAAGACGGGATCGAGAATCGGAGCAAGGGTGTTCGTTCTTTTCGAGTTCGGAGCGCGACCATCCCTGGTCGCCTCAGTCGATCGAGCGGGGTCGCACTCAACAGGGTCAAGTCCGCGACCCAACCCTGTCAGTTCGTTGCTGAGCAGAAAAAGAAAGACCGCTCCTCCTCCCGTCACCGTTTCCGGACGGGAGATCGCGATGTCACCTTTGGTCGCAGAAAAACCTGAGACCTCCGGGAGGGATCGGACTCGCATAGTCCGTTCGCGGCGTGTCCCGCCGTGGCGGGACCGACGGAAAGAGAAGCGGCTTTTTTGAATAAGGCCGGATTCGAACCGGCGACCGACTGATGGGAATCAGTTGCTCTACCTAACTGAGCTACAGTTTGGTTTCTTTCCGATGGGCGGAATCTCTCCGGTAAACCCTTCGAGACCGCGCGGAACGAAATCTGGACGGCGGACCTCCGTGTCCGCCCAAGAATTGAGGACGCGCCTTAAGTCATCGCCGACGCATCGATGTTTGAAGCTTGGGCGGGAACGGAGCCCCGCCCTCCACTACATCAAAAACGGTTCCCAATCGGGAATCTCGTGGACGTTTTTCAACAGCACGGTCACCGGGACTTCGCGAGGTTCACGGGGCTGGGAGCGGAGCTTCAGTCCGGCTTCCTCGGGAGTGCGGTTGGCCTTGCGGCTGTTGACATCGCGGGCGGCCAGGACGCAGTTGTCCCAGCTGGTGGCGCCGCCGCGGGAACGCGGGACGACGTGATCGATGTTGCCTTCGCCGGGCTTCAGCTCGCGCCCGGTGTATTGGCAGCGGCCGCCGTCGCGCACCCACAGGTTGCGGGCGTTGAACTTGGGACGCTTCATCGGCACCTTGGAGAATCGTGACAGCACGACCACGGTCGGCACGCGAATCTCTCCGTGGGCGGTCCCGATGCTGAAGTCATTTTCCCGAACCGGGAGTTCCTTCCAGTCTTCCCACTTGGTTGGGACCATCCAGTCGTTTCCCTGGATATCGAGCGCGGTGGCAACGTCGGTCGCCATCTGGCAGAAGACTTCGGCAGGTGTCTTGATGTTGATAGCCTGCCAGTTTCGGTTCAGAACCAGAACGATGTTTTTATGCAGGATGCTCATCGGATTCGAGAGTTAGGCGTTTTTTAGAAATTTCGTAAAGTAACGATTTAGAAAAAATGGGGGACGACGAGCCGGCCACGGGTTTCCCCGCGATCGACTCGCCGCCCCGGTTTTGTGTCGGGTTTGTCATTGATGACAGGTGCGGACTTTGTCCCCTGGATGCATCCGCTGACATCCCGTCTCCGTCTGGCAACGGTGACGTGATTCTCTGACTAGAGCGCGATGCGCTCGATTTCCCGGATCAGCGCGGACTTGTCCGCTTCGAGGAAACGCAGGGTCTCCATCGTTTTGTCGCTGAATCCGGCGAGCGCGTAGACCTCCGGTTCGGGGAACTGGAGGCTTCCGTAGCCGGCGAGGTCGAAGGTGAACACGCGAGGGCGCTTGCCCGTTTTCGCGATGAACCGCTTGAAGGTCTCTGCCGGTGTGTGGTGACCGATCCACGCCTGCATGTCAGACAGGATGACGACGCGGTCGTAGGGTCGGTCGGCACGCTGGAAGATGGCGTGGAAGTTGGTGCCTGCCCAGGCCGCCTTTTCCTCGATGCGTTGGGCGATGCTCAGCGTCGCGTCGTCACGATTGAACGTCGTGTAGCGGGCATCGTTGTCGAACAGCATGAGGTCGGCGCGGTTGGCCTTGTAGAGCACGGCCGCAAACAGCGACGCGATCTTCATCGGCTTGCCGATCATGGAACCGGAGCAATCGACCGCGACCAGGGTGCGTCCGTCGAAACGGGGAACATTCGCCAGCGAGCGATCAGCCGCCGCGCTCAGCGCGCGAACCAACTTCTGAGGCAGGTCCTCCTCAGTATCTGTCACAGGCTCTTGGCCCATCGCTTTTGCAAAGGCTGGTGCCATGGACTGACGGAAAGAAGGACGAGCTCCTTCGATTGCGTCGAGGGCGACACGAAAGCGGAACGGCATCACCAGCGAACGGCGGATCAGGGATTCGTCCGTCAGCAGGGCTACGGCATCGTCGACCAGGTCGGGTGCTTGTTCCAGCACGTTGCGCAGGTTTCGCAACAGGGCGAAGTAGCCGATTTTGCGTTTGCGGATCAGCTGTCGCCACGCCTCGGCCTTGAGGGCGGCCTTGTCCGATTCGGATTCGGCTGCCTGACCGGCCTGGGTCAGTCGCGTTTCCCACGTTTCCGCGGGTGCGAGCGAGCCGTCGACCAGTCGGGCGAGCGCCTCGGTGTGAGGCGGGTGAACTAGGTTCACCGCATCGACCAGCTTGAGCGCGCCGCCTTCGCGGCGGTATTTCGCCAATTGATAGGCGTCGAAACGTGCGAGGGCGCGGCCGAGCCCTTTTTTCAGCGAGTTGGGCAGCGGCTTGCCGTGCAGAGCCAGATAGCACGCCAGGATTTCCAGCGTGTCGTCGGCGCGATGCACGACGCGGTCGAAGAAGTCCTTCGTCCACGCCTCGCCCTTCACCGAGCGGGCCAGGTCGGCCGCGACGAGATGTGACACCGAGCGCATGCCGGCCTCGCGACGGGCGTAGAGCGCTGCCTTCGCGACGAAACGTTTGTCGGCGATCTTCGCGACCAACTCGCGCAGGCGAGCCGCGGTGGCATCGGCCTTGCGGTAGAACTGATCCTCGAGAAACGAGGTGAGCAGGATAGTCACCAGCTCGAGTTTCTCTGACTGAGTGTGTGCCTGACCGCCCGCAAGGTTGACTTTGTCAGGCTTACGGAGTTTGCGTTTGAGAAGTTGGTTGAATTTCATGGTAGCTGGTGACCTCCTTTCGGTGGTTGGTTTTTCTGGTTGGATAGGGTTTGAGTGAGGATTCGAGGAGAACTGTGGTGAGGGAGTTGCGGCAGGAGTTGAACCTGCTTCCCGGCTTTCACCGGGATCCGATTGACGCGTCGCCAGTTCGCGCCGGGTTTTATGGCGGGGTGTTGGCTGCCCTTAACGCGGGCCGAAGTATCCCTGACCTCACTGCCTCGAAATACGGAAGGGGTTTCGGAGAGAAGAACGGGGCGAGGGTTTCACATTGCGTTTATCAGACGAAGGAACTCGCCCCTCACTGCTCCGAAAATGGATGGGAAATGGGACCGTAAGATTGGTGATCCGGAGAAAAACGGCGGGAGCTTTAGCGCTCTACCTCTGAGCTACCGGGGCAAATGAAAAGAAGGGAGCCCCGGGTGGGATTCGAACCCACGACCTCTCGTTGCTGAAACGAAGTATCTCCATGCCTCGCTGCCGGATCATTTGAAATGGAAAAAGAAAAGGTCACGCGGAGAAGATCGGGGAGAGTTGAAGGCTTCCCGAGATGAGTCGCCTCTGCAGGATTTGAACCTGCTTCCTGGTGGACAGGGGTATTCCGAAGTAGCTCTCGTCCTCGCTGCCACGTGATTTGAATTTGAAGAAATGGCCTCCCCACCGGGGCTTGCACCCGGTTTGCCAGATTGAAAGCCTGGTGTCCTACTGCATAGACGATAGGGAGAGAAAAAATGGCGCCCGGGCACGGATTCGCACCGCGATCTCCTGGTTCAGAGCCAGGCATCCTGACTGTTGGACGACCCGGGTTTTTGTGGAGTGATGACTCGTCACTGGGACATCACTGAAAAGATGGTCCCCACGGCAGGACTCGCACCTGCAACCTCCGGTTTCTGAGACCGGCGCCTCTGCATTGGGCTACGTGGGGGGAAAATTGGAGCGCGACCATCCTTGGTCGCATCATTGGTGAAACTGGCGGAGCCACGAGGACTTGCACCTCATGCCGCCCGATGAGGGCGGCACCAATCGCTTAGCAGGCGAAGCCGGCACGCTGGTCCGGTTGATGACTCCAAGGAAAAGAAAAAAGGGGAATGGTGGTCGCGGCGGGGATCGCACCCGCACTTTTTCGATTTTAAGTCGAATGCCTCTACTGATTGGGCTACGCGACCGAAGATGGAAATTGGTGCTTCCGGCAAGATTGACTTCGCTGTGCTCAGTCTAAGGGGGTTCCCTTCGGCACTTTCTCAACCGCGTTGCGGCGAGGGCCGTTCGAACTTGCGACCCTGGGCTTCGAACGCCCCCGCTCTGCCGCTGAGCTACGAAAGCATCTCGGTGAGAAATCTGGAACAGGGTGGAGGTATCGAACCTCTCGACATCCATCCCACGGTTTTCTGTCACCGGTTTAGAAGACCGGTGTGGGCACACCCTGCATCGTTGTTCGGGAAACTGGTGCGACATCCCGGTACTGCCCCGGGTTCGCAGGCTTGGCACGCCCGCATCTTACTTTTGGACCAATGTCGCTTTTGGGAAAGGTGGTTGGGGCTGGGGGTAATGCTCCCCCGCCGCCTCTTTGTAAGAGAGGAGTTCTACTTTTAAACTAAGCCCCGTTTGAATTTGGGAATTCAGATCGAAGATTCGAGATTTCCCGGTCGGTTGAAATTGGAGCCGGTGACAGGGTTCTCACCCGCATGTTCCGATTTACAAGATCGGCGCACTTGTCTGCCACACCGGCATATTGAGAAAAATTGGTGCGTCATCCCGGTGCTGCCCCGGGGTCGCCTCTTTGGAAGAGAGGCATCCTGACTGTTGGACCAATGACGCTATTTCGAAGAGACGGGAATCCACCCGATTCAGCCCGAACTTTTGCGGAAACCGTAGCGGTTGAGGTCTCGCCCTCGAAGAAATTGGCCCGGAGAAAATCGGTAGAGCCTTGGCTCTGATGAGCCGCCGATGTGGATCCCGAGGTCTGGTCGGATCCTCGGGACACTGATCACGCGGTTGGTTCTGACGAGAGAACTTCCCCGCTGTCGCTGGATCGATCGCTCGATTGCCGCTACCTTAGGACCGTTATGGTTACGAAGTAGCTCTGATCCTCACTTCCGGGTGGATTGCATGAGTGGACGTCCCTGTGGGTATTGCGCCCACCAAACACCGCTTTGCAGGCGGGCCGGTTCACTAGCTCCGGTCAGGGACGATTTGGGAATCGGAAAGTGGTCCGGTCGACGGGATTTGCGCCCGCTCCGCTACCTTCACAGGGTAGAATGCTGCTGGATACACCACGACCGGTGTCTTGTTTAGGTCACGAGAAATTGGTTCCACCGGCGGGCCACGATCCCGCACCGACAGGGTAAAAGCCTGTTATGCTGCCCGCTTACACCACGGAGGAGTTTCTCGAATCGAACGATGGAAAATAGAATGGCGGTCCCGACCGGTGCTGCCCCGGCTGTCTCCGCGCTGACAACGCGGCGAGTCTGCTGTTTCTCTTCAGGACCAGAAAAGAGTTCGGAGAAAATGGTGTTCCCGCCGGGATTTGCACCCAGGCCGACGCCTTCGCACAGCGCCATGCTTCTGCTACACCACGGGAACAGAATTGGTGGCCGCCACCGGAATTGCACCGGGCTCTCGTCCGCTTCAGGGACGCGCTAATCTTTCTCAGCTATACGGCCTGCTTTTATAAAAGTGGTCCTACCGGCAGGAGTCGCACCCGCGGCCTCTCGATTATCGGTCGAGCGCTCTACTGTTGAGCTACGGTAGGGGAAATTGGCGGAAGGCACAGGACTCGAACCTGCACGCCCTTTGAAGGACTGGCTGTTTTGTCTTTGGCTAAGGTGACAGGCTTCGCCGTTTGTGATCGCTTCGCGACAAGCCGTTCAAGACAGCTGCCGCTAGACCTGTTGTTCTCGGCTTAACCTTCCGGAAAGTTGGCTCGCCCACTTGGATTCGCACCAAGACCCCGCGGATTAACAATCCGGTGAGCTACTGTTACCCCACAGGCGAGTTTGAAAGTGGTAGGCGCTGGTGGTATCGCACCACTCGTCGACTTCCGACAGGTTTTCTGACGGCGGGTTTACAGTCCGCTTGTCGGGACAGCGCCTGAGAATGCTGGTGAATCTTAGGGAAAATTGGTGGCAAGCCCCGGTAACGCTCCGGGTCGCCAGGATTATGAGCCCCGGGTCGAGACTTCTCGGCTTGCGATTTGTTGAAAAAGGAAATGGTCGCGATGGCAGGACTCGCACCTGCTTTCCCGTGCTCCCAAGGCACGTGGCTCGACTACTTCGCCCTCACCGCGGATCAGTGAGGAGTGATCAGTGATCGGTAAAACAGTAGAGGAGCCAAAGCCCGACTGCTCACTGATGACTGATCACTCCTCACTGGAAAAATGGTGGAGGCGACGGGGCTTGCACCCGCCGCACGCTGCTTGCAAGGCAGCATCGCCCCTGTGGAACATGCGCCCCCAACGTTTTTTCGAATCCAGGAAAACTGGCACACCGCGAAGGAATCGAACCCTCTGAGCGCCGGGGTTGGAGCCCGGCCGCGATACCCACTCGCCGACGGCATGCATGGCTTTCGTTTCTGGAATTGAATGATGACTTCGAGAAGACGACCGAGTTTGATCGGAACGAGCAAAGGCGCGTCGGAATGGCGGGACTCCTGCCAACCGCTCAAGCGCCGCAGGAGACTAGTCCTGGTTTGGTTTCATTTTGAGTCGCTTTCGGCGAGCGGCGGAGCGAGTCCAGCCTGGTGGATCATCCAGCCGATGTGGCTGGCGTCCGTAGAATTGAGCGCATTCGGTCGATCGTTGACCGTCCGGTTTGCCTTCTCGATTTGGAAAAAAGAACGAACACCGTTGCCTCATTCTCTGATGAGACAGCCGCAGGTTTTCACGACGGACGTTTCGGTGTTTGGCAGGCACACCTCCCGGGGGGAAGCCTCTTGGAAATGATTTGGAAAATGATGATTTGATTTCATTTCGTGAGAGACTTTTCCCTATATGCGAATTCGCAGACATGGAGATTAGGTAAGCAAAATATATACTTTTGCCTTCCTTGACCGTGACCGAATCGCTGCTACTTTTTTTCGTTGCGAGCAGACAGTCGATTCGTTTCGATCTGGTTGTTCTCTCACTGGCCCGCTGCCGGTTGCCGCCGGTAGCGGGTTCTTTTTTGGGTGAAATCTATTCTGATTCTGGCGCGATCGGTCCGCGCGTTCAGGTGGTTTAGTGGGAAATATTGAAATTTGGAAAAGAAAAAACCCTGCCTCCTCTCGGAGGGCAGGGTCCACGCAAGTCGCTGTCACGACTCCACTTACGTGGACCCAACCCTCCCTTCTTCGTTGCCGGCGAGGCTATCGGTATGGTTCTCCGAACTCATCAACCGGAAACGAAGACACGGGCGGGTAGTATCGATTCCCTCGACGGGCATCGACCAATACCGCCGTGTCGCGGTTTTGGGTTGGATGAATCTGGATATGCTTTGCGGCATTGAGGTGAGAAAGTTTATAGGTGCGGGAGTGGTAACATCGAAGTTTGTCCCGGTCAAGTATTTGTTTTCGAAAAACATCAGAAAATGATATATAAAGAAATCATAATGGATGTTTCACTCACTCATTGTCTTGAGATCTCCTTTCGTGACGGGAGCTTGGGCGCCCTCAAGAGGTTTGGCGCTCGCTGGGACGCCACGAAGGCGTTCTGGTATCCCCGCCAGGAATCGAACCTGGATCTAAGGTTTAGGAAACCCTTGTTCTATCCGTTGAACTACGGGGACAGCATTTGGTCGGAACCGGAAAGCCCGGCACCTTGGAACGGTGCTACCAGTAGCATCGGCGGGCTTTTTGCTCAAGCCCGGTGCGTGATCGAATGACCAAAAAGCCGTTGTGATCGGGGTTCGCTTGGGCTAGGGGTGGCGGTTCCGACTCGAAACCTTCTCCAGAGGACCGGGAAAGAACCATGATCGAATATCTCAAAGTCGCACGCGTCGACCACTGGCTGAAAAACATTTTCATCGTTTTTGGCCACGCGGTCGCGGTGGTGCTGGTGCTTAACCTCCAGATCGACGGCTCCATTGTCCTGAAAGCCGTCCTTTCGCTGATTCCAGCGTGCCTGATTGCCTCGGCAAATTACATTCTCAACGAGATTCTCGACGCGCCCTTCGACAAGCTCCATCCGCGTAAGAAGATGCGTCCGATCCCGGCCGGACTCGTCAGCATCCCGATTCTCTGGGGCATCATGGCCGGTTGCATCGTGGTCGGGTTCGCGCTCGCCTTCTGGTGGTTCAAGAATCCGGGCTATTGGATCGCGTTGGGGCTGCTGCTACTTAGCGGGCTGGTCTATAATGTTCAGCCGGTGCGGCTGAAAGACCGCGCCTTTCTCGATGTCATCGCCGAATCGTTCAACAACCCAATCCGGCTCTGGCTGGGCTGGTTCGCGCTGGTGGAGACGATGCGTTTTCCTCCTCTCTCGATCATGCTCGCCTGGTGGTGTTTTGGCGGCCTTCTCATGACGGGGAAACGCTATTCTGAATTCCGTTTCATCGACGACAAGGAACTGAGCGGCCAGTATCGGAAGTCCTTCCAGGTCTACACCGACCAGAGCCTGATCATCGCGATGATCACCTACGCGAACCTGTTCTGTTTCTGCGCGGGTTGGGCGATTTGCAGCTACGATTCGCTGAACAATCTCGTTTTCGTCTTTCCGCTCATCATTCTCGCGGTGGTCATGTATTTCCGCCACGCGATGAGCGAGGTGGGTGCGCGGCTTGAGCCGGAACAATTGCTTCAGAACAAGTGGATCATCGCCTCCACCGCGATTACCGCGATTGTTGCCGTGGCGTTGCTCTACGCGCACCAGACGGGGCTGTTCAATGCGCGCGAGCTTTTGGATTCGCCGTCAGACTATTCGGCGTCGCCTTCGGACGAAGGATCGTCGATGTCTCCGGAAAGCTGACGCACCCGATAGGGGCCCAGCGCCTGTAGGAGACTGGCAAAACGTCCGCCCCATTTTCCGCGATACGGGCGCCGGGGAACGAGAGTAGTCCAGCCGTGAGCCGCTCCGATGGCGGCGAAATTTTCGCTTGGGTGAATCATCACGCCGTTCTCGCAGATCGAGAGCATCGGGACGTCGGCAGAACTGTCCGAATAGCCCCAGCTATCGGGCAGCGGCTTGCCATCAGCGGGATCGAATCCGTCCGGTAGCAGGTGTTTCATCGCTGGAATCTTCGCACCGTGCTTGTTGTTCGGCCCGATGATCTGCGGCAGGAATG
>JAGRPB010000154.1 GCA_020439945.1 Verrucomicrobiia bacterium | reverse complement strand
GTCGAGACGCCTCTACCAAGAACGGCGAGCAACATTCGGTAGGGACGGCTGGCTCAGCCGTCCGCTGGGGCGGGGGATTCTCGTCAGGCTTCCACGACCGATCCGAGAAGCTTGATTCGAACTTTCGACTCGGTGATACTATCCCCTTTTCATGGAAAACGTTGTCCCGCCCTCCTCCTCAGCCAACAACGGCGATGTGCCGGTGGTGGTGGCGCCGGGACGATTGCCGGCGTTCTGGGATCAGCGGGCGATTTTCGTGGCCAACCTGCTGGGATTGTTTTTCGGGAACGAGGAGGAAACGCGGATGCTGGCCGACGAGGTCGGTGAGGTGGAATCCTACGGCGGGCGAATGATTCCGATTCTCGACCTGCTGTATGGCGGATCGGGATCGAATCTGCTGGTGTTGGAACGTGAGCCCGACGCGAGTCTGTGTCGCTATTTCGAAGAGGTGGCGGGGCTGTCGTTGCCCGATCGGGTGATCCTGCCGCATCGGGACTATGTGGCGATGGGCGAGGCGCTGGCAAACGGCGTGGAGGCCGAGCACGAAATCATCGAAGCTTTGGCATCGCATGGAGCGCCTTGGCTGGACGGCTACGTGACGGACGAGACGTTGGCGGCATTGGCCGGGCAGGTCGGGAAAACCACGGTTTCTTCGTTCGAGGGCAGCCACGGTGGAAACAACAAGCGGGAGCTGCATCGGTTTCTCGAATCGGCGGGGCTGCCGGTAGTGACGACGGAATTGGCCGCGGACAAGGGAGAAGTCGCCGCGGCTCTGGAACGCCTCGCCAAAGCGGGGTTCAGCGCCGGCGTGATCAAGGCGGCCATCGGAGCATCGGGAATCGGTCTGATCAAAGTGCCGTCGTTGGCGGATTGCCGGGCAATCGTCGAGGATTTGCCGGAACACTTTTTCTTCGAAGGCGCCTGCTTGGTGCAGGGCTGGCTGCAGCCGGGCGAAATGGGAGTGACGGCCATCCGCAGCCCGAGTGTGCAGGTGTTTCTGGATGAGAAATCGGTGGTGCTCTACGACCTGACCGAGCAGATCCTCAGCCAATCGAGCGTGCACGAGGGCAACGAGGCGCCGCCGCCCTACCTGCCGAATCGGCCCGCCCTGGAACCGGAACTGATGCGGCAGGCGGGCGAGGCCGGGCGTTGGCTGCACCGGCAGGGCTACCGGGGAACGGGGAGCGTGGATTTTCTCGTGGTCGACTACGAGAACGGAAGCACGGAGGTGTTTGTCTGCGAGATCAATGCCCGGGTGACCGGGGCGACCTATCCGTCGGTGCTGGCCAGGCGATTCATGCCCGAGGGCGCGTGGCTGTTGCGGAATCTTCGTTTCGATCAGCCGCTTACGGGCGAGGCGCTGCTGGCCATGTTGCGACGTTCGGGCGATCTCTTCGTGCCCGGTGAAAGCGAGGTCGGGGTGTTGCCGGTGAACTTCAATTTCGGGCCGGATGGGCTCATCCACAAAGGCCAGTTCCTCTGTCTGGCTCATTCGCCGGCCGGGAGCCATGTGCTGCTGGAACTGGCCGAACTCGATCTGCCCTGCCAGCCGGACCGCGATTGACGTTCTTCAAATTTCCGCCCCCCAGTGATGACTTTTCCATGATCGATCGCGAGCGACTCAAAGACCACATCGTCCAGCTGACGCGCGACCTGGTGCTGATCGAAAGCACCGACGCAAGACCGGAGGAACGTCGACGCTGTTTCCAATTGATCCGGAATCACCTGGAGGAAGTGCCGGGCATCGAGTTGAGGCGACTCGAAAACCACGGATACGAATCGCTGGTCGTCTTGCCGGAGGGGTGTGAAATGCCGAAGGTGCTTTTCTGTGGTCACCTCGATGTGGTGGAGCATCCCGATCCGGAGAGCTATCGATCCGAGATTCGAGACGGTCGGATCTACGGTCCGGGCGCGGGCGACATGAAAGGGCAGCTTGCCATCCTGGTACATGTCGTGCGTCATCTCTGGCGCGAGCATCCGGGCTTGCCGGTCGGGCTGGCGATCACCTCCGACGAGGAACGGGGCGGTGAACAGGGGGTGCGTTTCCTGGTCGAGGAAGCGGGCGTGTCGGCGGACATCGCGGTGATTCCCGATGGCGGTTCTCTGAACGACGTGATCGTCGAGGAAAAGGGCATCCTGCACCTGAGCCTGTCCGCGGAAGGGGTCGCCGCCCACGCGGCCCGTCCGTGGCTGGGGGACAATGCGCTGGAACGTTTGATGCGGGCGACACAGGCGATTCAGCGCGAGATTTTTGAACCACATCGACCGGCTCAAGTGGATCCCGATGATCTCGACACGCATTGGTTCCCGACCTGCTCGGTGACCATGATCGAGACCGCGAATGACAGTCCGAACCGAATACCGGAATCGGCCGAAGCGGTGCTCGACGTGCGTTTTCCGCCACCTCACACGGTCGAATCGATGCTGGGGGCGATCCGTGACTGCCTCGAAGCCGGTGTCACCGCCGCGCCCATCGTCTCGGCCGAACCGACCCATCTGGCACCCGACGCAAGCTTCGTGGCCCTGACCGAGGAAGTGACCGGGCAACCCGCGCGTTTGGTCCGGGCCAGCGGTGGGAGCGATGCGCGATTCTTTTTCGGAAAGGGCATCCCGGTGATGCTGTCCCGGCCCCGCGTTGGCAATCTCCACGGCCGCGACGAGTGGATCGATATCGCGTCGATGCTCGACTATTTCGAGATTTGTCGTCTCTACGCACTGGAGCGGGCGCTTGTCTGAATTGGCACTTGCTTTGGAAAAGTGAATTGCTAACCTCGCTGTGTTATGAGTCTATTCTCCAAACTGATGGGAAAAGTCTTCGGCTCGAAAGACGAGGCGAAGGAAGAAGTCACCGAAACCGCGGAAACTGCGACCGAAACAGTCGCGGAAGCCACCGTGGAAGCCGGCGAAGCGATCGTGACGGAAGTCGAGACGGCCGGGCAGGCGCCCGCTCCGGAACCCGAGCCAGAGCCGATGTCACAGGTGGATGTGGAAGCCATGCTCGATGAGATGGAAAAAAACCATCCCGAAGACTTGGACTGGAAGCTGTCCATCGTCGACCTGCTCAAGTTGCTCGATCTCGACAGCAGCTACGGTGCTCGCAAGGAAATGGCGCTGGAACTGGGCTACAGCCAGGAAGACATCGACGGCAAAGGTTCGGCCGAGATGAACATCTGGCTGCACAAGCAGGTCATGAAGAAGATCGCCGAAAACGGGGGCAAGCTTCCCGCCGATTTGCTCGATTGATCGATCCGGCGTCCTCCTGTTTCAAAAATCTCTCCAAACGAAAAGAGAGCCCACGGTGCGACCGCCGTGGGCTTTTTCGCGGCCGGGCGTCAACGCTACTGGCCTGGTTTTGTCTCCGCCTTGGCTTTGACCGGTTCGGTTTCGGGCTCGGGAGGAGTCTTTTCCGTGTCGGATTCCGCGGCGTCCGATTCCCGTTTCCCAACTGATTCCGGTCGGCCTTTCGGGATGGCGTTCAAGGTGTAGAAAACTGGTTCGTGGGAGAGGGATTCGCCGCTCTCCGAGGGAATCCGGGAAAAGTCAAAAACGTAAACCATTCCGGTCTTCAAAGCGCTCAAGTTGGGAATTTGCAGCGTGGCGGCCAAGCCGTCGAAATCGATGATCACTCGTGTGTCATCGGGGAGAGTGAGAGTTTGCATGGCTTTCTCCGAAGCGTCAGGACTTCCGTGGCGAATGTCCCAGTTGCTCAGGTCGATCGCCCTGGCCCGGTCAATGGGCCGGGTGAAGCTCACCTCGAAACCGTCGCCGGCCAAGTGGATGGAACGCACCGCGTAGATCGCTCCTCCGGCGGGGCGGATGCGTAGCGCCTGCCCGCCCTCTCCCGCGAACAGCGAGTCACCCTCCGGAGAATAGGCGAGAAACTCGATCCCGGCTTCGGTCGATTCGATCGCGGCAAAATTGGTCACCGCGCCCTGCCAGGTGTCGCCGATTTTTTCGGGCATGATGCGGAGCAGGCGTTGCGAATTCTCTCCGGCGACGAATCCCTGGCCGGAAAAAACGCCGAAAGAATCCGCCTTGGCGAATTCCGGGAACGCCGGGCGGAGCGGAGACGTCGTCATCAGCGAGGTCGGGAGAAAAATTGCGGGAGAGGGTGTGGGAAGCGGCTTGGGCGTGGATGCTGGCGCCGGTTCCGTCTCGGGAGCCGGATCGGGGTTTTCTTCCACGTCCTTTTTTTCTCCGGTATCGGCCGGTTTGCCGGCGTCCTCCACGGCCGGAGCTGGTTCAGCGGGCGTTTCCGCCGGTGAATCGACGATCCAGATCGCGGCTCCGCCGGTTTCCGAATCCGCATTGTTCGGATCGGAAATCCTGGTCGTCCCCGCCAGCATCCAGGTGCCGTCCGGTCCCGCGGCCGGTGCGGTCACGCGGGCGAATCCGCCCATCCAGGTCGAAACCGGTTTGGCCTCGGGAACCCGCATGACGAGTCCCGACCAGGTGCCGGTGAGCACGTTGGGCGACATCAACAGATCGCCATCGGGCAGCACGGTGGGGGATTTCCGAAACAACTCGCCCAGCGTGCCGAATCGCCACGAGGGTATCACCGCCTTCACGAAGTCCGCATCGCCATTTTCGTCCGTATCGAAAAGTCGCGAGATCCCGGTGGCATGCACGACGTAGATCGATTTGGGCAGGTAGCCGGCGAACAACCCGGTCGCGCCCGCCAAGCCCTGATCCGACCACTGCCGCCACGTCTCCTGGGCCTTTTCCTGAATCCAGACTCGGCCGTCGCGAGCGAGAACGACGGTGTCGCCCTGCCGGTCGAAATCGATCGCCGCAACTTGCCCGTTGGCCGCGTCCGGCACCGGGAGCAGGTCAATGGTATACGGACCGGGAGCGGGAGCCTCCTGGGCGCGGACATTCACATGGCAGGCGAACGCCAGCGAAAACCACAACCAGGACGCCCATCGGCGGCGCGCTCTCGAAAATCGGTCGCTCATTCGTCCTGCTTGGTCTCGGATTCGGACTTCGGCGCCTCGTTTTCCGGAGACGATTTTGGTTTACCATTCCAACTCGCCGCCAGTTCCGGTAAATCCGGAGCGTCAGCGTCGATCCAGGTCAGCGTGAGTTTCGCCACCTTTGATTCCGGCAGTTTCAATACCGGACCGATCCAGTCTCCCGCCGAGGCTTTTACCTTCGATACCCACCGCTCCGGGATGGTCACCTGCAGACCGTAGTCAGCCTGGTGAATTTCCCAATCCTGCGTCCATCCTCGACCGTCCGGAGTGGGGCGAATCTTTTCCGTCACGCCCAGGCTACCCACGTAGTAGAGAAATTCCGGCGCGCCGTCCACGAGCCGATACCCGAAATAGTCGGGCACACCCCAGGCTCCGATGGTGGCGGCGAAGGGGGCGGGGCCTTCGGCGACGAACTTGAGATCGCTCATGTCGGCACCTCCCTGCCAGACAAACATCAGCCGACACTCCACCGGGTCCCAGGCGTAGCCAAAGCCGGACGCCGAATATTGGACCCGGATGATGCCGGGCAGGGACGTGATCGGTTCGTCCGGTTTACCCGAAAACTGTTCACGGTGAATCAGGGCGATGACGTCCTTGACCGGATTGGGCAGCGTGGTCTGCGCGACCAGAATCTCAGGAGCAGGAGCGGCGGCTTTTGGTGGGGGATCGGACGGAGATTCGCCATGGGAAGCCGGCTCCTGCGCCGCCACCGAACCCAATCCTGCCGACGACAGGACGAGGAAGAGTGGGAGGAGGAACCGGAATCGTGAACCCATGAAGCGCCAACGGAACACCATGCCGAGCCCCTCGGCAAGGCGCAGAAAAGCCGTTGGCATGGCGTTCGATTTGACTCAACCCTGTCAGGTCGATGACTCAACCCTCTTACCTCTCCCGCTTCCGGCTCGCGGCCGTCTTTTTTTTCCTGGCGCTGGCCGTGAAATGTCCGGGACAGGGGCTCATCGCGCCGGTCCAGGGCTACCTCAGCGTGGAGCCTTTCGAGTTGCGGAAAGAGTTCGTGATGCGTTTCGATACCATTGCGGAACGAATCGGCGCGAGTGACATCGCGACGGTCGATGCCTCGAACCGCGAAGAACTCGAACAGAAAATCGGCGACTGGCTGGACGGAAAATGTCCGGTGACCGTCGATGGCAGTCCGGTATCGATGGAGCGGGATCGCGTTCACTTTGTCCGAACCGATCCCGAAAAGGGCCTCGTGGTCGAGGATCGGGAAAGCGTCCCCGCCTCCGAGGCGCTGGTCGGAGCGGTCTTCGCCACCGCTCTCGAAGGACCTCCGGACGAGGTGAGGGTGACATGGGAAATCTTTCCCGCCGATGGTTCTGAGGCAGTCGTCGAGGCGGGAGCGCGAGGTCAGCGGGCGGCGAGGAAGTTGACGCCAGAGAACCCGGAACTGGTCTGGAAGGGCGAAATGGGCCTGGCGGTGCCGGAACTGGTGAGGTTGCCACCGGCGCCGCAGGCGAAACGGGTTATTTTGGGTGGATGGTGGACGATAGGGGCGCTCCTGGTAGTGGCCCTGGCGATTCTCGGGTTTGCCTTCACTCGACGAGGTTGGCGATGCGTCGGCGCACTGGCGGTATCGGCGGTCGTCGCGGTGGTGGCCATCGGCCAGGTTTTTCCCCTGCTGACCCGCCCGATCCAGATGCCGGCTGAGGAAGCCGATGAGATTTGCTACGCCCTGCTCCGTAACATCTACCATGCCTTCGACTACCGGCGTGAATCGGACATTTACGATGTGCTCGCGAAAAGCGCCGATGGCGACTTGCTGACACAGATCTACCTCGAGGTGCAGCGGTCGCTCCAGGTGGAAAGCCAGGGCGGCGCCCGCGTCCGGGTGACGGACCTCGACTTGCGGGAATGCGAGTTGAGCGGCGCGCCGACGAAAGACGCTTTCTTCGTGAATTGCGAGTGGGTCGCCGTCGGAACCGTGACTCATTGGGGCCACACCCACGACCGGGTGAATCGCTACAAGGCGAAAATGACCATCGGCCCCCGCGATGGCGAATGGCGCCTGATCGGGTTGGAACTGGTCAACGAGGAGCGGATTTGAGGCGACTAGGCCAGCGCGCCGTGCATGACTTCGCCGAAGTCGCGTTCGAGTCGTTTGCGACCGGGGACTTCGAGCTTTCTCGGATCCAGGCCCATCTGATGGAGCACGGTGGCGTGAAGGTCGGTGACGTAGTGTCGCTCTTCCACGGCGTGAAATCCCAACTCGTCGGTGGCGCCGTGAATGTGCCCTTTCTTGACGCCCCCGCCGGCCATGACGACCGAGAACCCGTGCGGATGATGATCGCGGCCGGTGCCGTTGACGCTCTTGTCGCGAAACTCGGCCCCCGGGGTGCGTCCGAATTCACTGCCCCAGACCACGAGCGTGTCGTCGAGCAGGCCCCGTAGCTTGAGATCGCGGATGAGACCCGCGACGGGTTGATCGACTTCCTTCGCGAGCTTCGAGTGATTCTTCACGATGTCGCGATGGGAATCCCACGCGCCCGCATTGCCGGTGTAGCCGTGGAAAATCTGGACAAAGCGAACGCCGCGCTCGACCAGGCGGCGGGCGGCGAGGCATTTCTCTCCAAAGGGCTGCGTCTCTTTCTGATCGAGCCCGTAGAGGGCGCGGATTTCCGGGTGCTCCTTTTCCAGGTCCATGACCTCCGGCACGGCGGTTTGCATCTGGAAAGCGAGTTCGTAGCTCTTGATGCGCGCCCGCAGTTTCTGATCGTGTGGATACTCGATGCCCGCGATCCGGTTGAGTTGACCGAGCAGGCCGAAATTCTCGCGTTCCTCCTCGGGCGTCAGTGTTTCGTCGGCGGGACGAACAAAGCTCAGCGGATCTTTCGGGTCCACCTTGAGTCGCACGCCGGCGTGCTGAGGTCCCAGGTAAGACGCTCCGTGGGTATAGGCGGCGCCGCAGCAATCGGCACTGGGATTGCCCAGCACGACGAACTCGGGCAGGTCGGCATTCAGCGTGCCGAGTCCGTAGCTGACCCACGAACCCACGGTGGGAAAGGCGCCTTCGGTGATTTTGCGACCGGTGTGGTAGGTGAGTTGGGCGCCGTGATTGTTGTCGATGGTCCACATCCCGCGGGCAATCGTCACTTCGTCGACGACCGAACCCATGTGGGGAAACCAGTCACTCACCTCGATCCCGCTCCGGCCGTATTTCTTGAAGCCCGTTTGCAGGGGCATGATCTTCTTGTAGACCTCGCGCTTCGCTTTCACAGGGTCGAGCAGGTTCTCGTTCACCCGCTCCGGGGCGACGATGTCGGCGAAGGGTGTCTCGTCGATGCTCTGGTTGGCGTATTGGTTGAGCATCGGCTTGGGATCGAAGCTCTCCAGATGCGATACGCCGCCGATATTGAAGATCCAGATGACTGACTTCGCGCGCGGTTGAAAGTGCGGTTTGCCGGTCGGCGGAGCCCATCCTCCGGCTTCGGCGCCCTGGGCGACGCCGTTTCGGAAAAGCATGGCCGAGAGCGCCATTCCGGTGAATCCCATGCCGGTGTCGGCCAGAAAGGAGCGGCGGGAGAAGAGGTGTTGCCTCGTTTTCATCGGATGGTCACGAAATCGTTGTGGTTCAGCAGCACGGTGACGAGACGTTCGCGGGCGCGGGATGGTGATGTCGCTTCGCTACCGGATTCGTGGCTGGAAACAAACTGCCGGCAGAGTGCCAACTCATCCGCCTTGGGCGAACGTCCCAGGATGGCGAGAAACGCTTCGTCGAGAAAGGCGACCGGATCACCTTTTGATTTCGCCTCCCACTCCGCGGCGAGTTTTTCGGCGGCGAGTTGGGTGAGGGGGCTGTTGTGCATCGCCAGGGCCTGGTGCGGCTGGACGCTTTCGACCCGCTGATAGCACTCCGCGACTTTGGGGCCGTCAAAGATCTGAACGAACTCGACGAGCTTCTCGTGGGCGTGGCGCAGGTAGATGGAACGGCGGGTGGACTCCATGGCCAGGTTCTGATCGATCTCGGGTCCACCCATGGCCGGATCGAGACGTCCCGCGATCCAGAGCAGATTGTCGCGAACGATCTCGCCCTCCATGCGGCGGCTCGGCATCCGCCAGAGATACAGATTGTCCGGGTCGCGTTCCAGGTCGGACTCATCCGGGGTGCCACTCATGCGATAGGCGGCACTGAGCACGATCTTTCGGTGCATCGCCTTGAAACTCCAACCGGAATCCATGAACTCCGCCGCCAGCCAGTCGAGCAGGGCGGGGTGTGTCGGTTCGCGCCCGTTGCCACCGAACTCGTTGACCGTTGGCACGATTGCCTGGCCGAAATGCCTCAGCCAGAGGTGGTTCATGGCCACGCGAGCCGTCAAGGGGTTCGCTTTGTCGGCGAGCCAGTTGGCGAAAGCGAGTCGGCGTCCGTTGGAGCGATCCGGATAGGTTGCCTGGCGTGGTTTGAATTTCGTGGTGAGCGGTTCGCCGACGGCTTTTTCCGCAGCGGCGACCGCTTTGGTGGCGGTCGCGAGATCCTTCTTTGCCGCGGCCAACGCTTTCGTCGCGGCGCTCTCACCGGCCTTGTCCTTCTTCTTTTTGGCGGCGGCGAGTTTTGTCTCGCTGTCGGTTTTGGCTTGCTCGGCGGACGCCTTCTCGGCCCGCGCTTTCAGGAGATCGGCGTCGCGCTGAGCTTGCAGGATTTCCTTCGCCGCCACTTTCCAATCCCGATCGGCTGGCTTGAGGCCGTCATCTTCGCGACCCTCAAGCGCGAACTCACATTCGAGGGCTTTCCGGGCTGCTTCGGCCGCCGCGAGAGCTGTCTTTTCCGCCTCGCCGTCGGGCTTTTGGGCCAGAGCGCTTTTCGCCTTGGCGATCGCTTCCTCGCGTTGGGCACGCAGTTCCTGGAGGACAAAATCCCGCCTCCACGGTTTCGCGGCGGTCAACGGAAGAGAGACCAGTTCTGGCTGATAGCTGCCACCGAGGATGGCGGGAACGGCGGGAGAAATGGGGTGGTCTTTGACCGGGAACCGTTCGTCTCCCCGATCGAACAGATAGGTTTTTGGGTCGATCGATTTGTCGTAGGCCCGGACGAGACCGGTCTTGGTGGTGTCCAATTCACCTGGGATGCGGTCGGTGCGCACATCGTAGCCCTCGAAGATCGCCCGCATGGCATAGTATTCCTTCGTGGGAATGGGGTCGTACTTGTGATCGTGGCATTTGGCGCAGCCCATGGTGATGCCGAGGAATCCCTGGGCCGTGTGACTGACCACGTTGTCAAGCCACACGTCGCGGCTGCCGGCGTGGAAATCGCGAACCAGGTAACCCGTGGCTCGCAGGGTATCGGGATCGTCGGGAGCGATCTCGTCACCGGCCAGCATTTCGACGATCATGCGATCATAGCCCTTGTCGGCGTTGAGTGATTCAATGATCCAGTCACGCCAGCGCCAGATGTGCGGCTGGCTGGCGCGCACCGCGTCCTTGTAGCCCGACCAGTCCGAGTAGCGCCAGACATCCATCCAATGCCGGCCCCAGCGTTCACCATATTGAGGGCTCTCGAGCAGCCGATCGACGACTTCTTCGTAGGCGGTTTCCGGTCGTTCTGTCACGGCTCGGCGAAAACCTCGAATCTCGTCGGGAGTGGGCGCAAGCCCGGTGAGGTCGAGCTTGACCCGACGCAACCAGATTTCCGGCGGCGCTTCCGGTCGAGGTGAGAGTCCGCGAGCGACATGTTCGGCGGCGAGAAAGGCGTCGACCTCATTGCGTGCCCAACCTTCACCTGCCTCGGGAACCGGGGGACGGAGTACCGGCTCGAAAGGGCGCCATGGATAGCGATCGTGAAAGGCGGCGAAGGCTTTCTGTTTTTCATCCAACAGGGTCAGATCGGCGACCTGACCCTCTTGGGTCGGAACACCGGGAGGGAGACCGAGCAGGATCTCGACGCGATTGGCGATTCCGTCGCCGTCGCTGTCGACATCTAGAACGGCTTCGATCCTGCCGGCGATGCGCCCATCCAAGGCATGCAGGGCTTTCCCGAAGGCGTTGTGGGGGAAATCTTCGAGCGATTCCGCTCCGTTTGGTTCGGCTCGGACGTGGCAAGTCGCGCAGCTTTGGAGGTTGGCCGGCAAATGCGGACCGAAGAACTTTTCCAGCGCCTTCTTGTTGGCCGGAGTGGCCGATGCCGGAAATACGCCGAGCAGGGGCAGGGCGAGAGTGAGGGCCGCCGAGGCGACAGCGTGACGGTGGGACGTCAGCGGATGGGAACAGAATGCGAACACGACGGGCTCGAAAGAACGGCTTCAATTCTCGGCCCGAAATCCCCGTCCTATCAAGGCCGTGAACGCGTTAGCGGGTGGTGTGGCAAAAGTTCAATGCCCGGTTGAATTCATCGACAGGCGGTCGAGTTTTCGGCGATGTCAGCTACCGCGATGGTCCACTGCGAAGACGTCCGTTTCCAATATTCCGGTGAGTCATTCGCACTCCGGTTGGCGGATTTCTCGGCGAAACGTGAAGAGACGGTGGCCATCATCGGACCGAGCGGTTGCGGGAAAACCACGCTGTTGCGATTGATTTCCGGGATTCTCACGCCGCAGGCCGGGTCGGTGAGGGTGGGGGAGGAGACTCTGTCGACGCTGCCGATGGCGGCGAGGCAACGCTTTCGCATCACCCGGATCGGGCTGGTTTTTCAGGAGTTCGAGCTTCTCGACTACCTCACGACCTGGGAAAATGTGCTGCTTCCCTATCGGATCAGCGATGCGCTGGAGTTGAATGACTCCGTGAAAGAACACGCGGAAGCCTTGATGCGGGAAACGGGGATCACGTCGCTTCGGGACCGCTTTCCGGGAGAGCTTTCCCAGGGCGAACGTCAACGCGTGGCCCTGTGCCGGGCGCTGGTGGCCAAGCCCGCCCTCATTCTCGCCGACGAACCGACGGGGAGTCTCGATCCGGAAAACCAGGCAAAAAGTGTCGCCCTGCTCCGTGAGCAAGCCCGCGCGGCCGGCGCAACGCTGATCATGGTGACGCACGATCCCGAGGTGCTCGACGGCTTTGATCGCGTGGTAAAACTGCCGGACTTGCTGGAGAGGAGGGCGGACTCTTGAACGCGGGAGGAGCTTTCCATCTCGGCTGGGCTTACCTGAGGCGTCAACGGGCGAAGACGCTGCTTCTCGTCGGGGCGTTGACCCTGACCATGGTGTTGCCCGCGGCCATCGTCGTGTTGGTCAACCAGGCCGAGCATCACCTGCGATCGCGCGCGGAGGCGACCCCACTGATGCTCGGAGCGCCGGGCAGCGCGTTGGAGTTGGTGTTCAACGGTCTCTACTTTTCCAAGCCCGGAATCGCCACTCTGACGCAGAACGAAGCCGAGGCGGCGGGGCGGGATCGCCTCGCCAACGTCATTCCGATTTACGCGCGCTTTTCCACCCGCGGCTATCGCATCGTCGGCACCACGATTGATTATTTCCGGTTCCGTGGATTGACCGTGGCGGACGGCCACACCCTCACGCGACTCGGCGATTGCGTGGTCGGCGCGTCGGTGGCGGAAGCGGAGGGCTTGAAACCGGGAGATGCGATGGTTTCTCAGCCCGAGGCGGTGTTCGATCTGGCCGGAGTCTACCCCTTGAAAATGCGGGTCACGGGAATCCTGGCTCCAACCGGCACGCCCGATGATCACGCCGTTTTCGTGGACGTGAAAACGACACGGGTCATCGAGGGTGAGGCTCACGGACACCAGGATGTCCAGAAGATGGATGACTCCCGGGTGCTAAGCCGTGAAGGGAAGGGTGAAGTCGCTTCGGTGACCCTGAACGCTTCGGTGGTCGAATACACGGAAATTACCGACGAAAACCTCGCCAGCTTCCACTTCCACGGTGACCAGGGCGAATTCCCGCTGACCTCGGCGATCGTGGTTCCGCGCGATGAGAAAGCCCGCACGATTCTGCTGGGGCGCTATCAGGACGTGGAACAGGCCGGCGTGCAGTTGGTGAACCCGGCCGAGGTCATGGACGAACTGTTCGCCACCGTTTTCCAGGTGCAGCGGCTCGTGATTGCCGCGCTCGTCCTGGTGGGCCTGGCTTCCCTCGCGATCGCGCTGCTGGTCTTCCTGTTGTCGAATCGCTTGCGGGCGAGGGAATTCTCCAGCCTTCGACAGATCGGCGCCGACCCCGTCACCATTCGTCTCCTCGTCGCTTTCGAGGGGGGCTTTGT
>JAGRPB010000153.1 GCA_020439945.1 Verrucomicrobiia bacterium | reverse complement strand
GATTGAAATATTCCCGTAGTCGGTCACATGGAACCATCGAGATCGTGGGGGTCGTCGGCGTATCCGATATTCTCAACTCGTATCTCGCGACCGATCGGTTCCACGTAAAAATCAACGACGAAATCCGACAGCAACTTGGAATAAACCACCTTCCCATCTGACCGAACCCCGGAAAAGTCCGCCGTTTCCGGAAGAAGTTGTCCCAGTTGCTCGAGCAGGATCACCACATCGGAATTCTTTAACGATTTCAGGAAATCAAACGCCGTCCGTTTGATCGAAACGTGAAAATCCCCCTCGGCCATTTCAGCCGTCGTTCCTGATGAACTGACGTTTCGCTTCCTCGAGGGGAATATAGTCCTCCGGCTTCGACTGATCGATCGCCTCGAACAGCTTCGCAGCTCGTTCTGGAGTGAGATGAAGCCTCGCCCTTAGATGCCGGGAAAGCGACTCCTGGTCGTCGCGCGGCAGCTTGTCGATTTCCGCTTTGATATCCTCTACGTTCATCGCAATCCAAGTCTGCCATGCTGGCCCGATCCTTTCAAGTCGCACAGTTCTCAATCAACGTTGGTGAAAGGCAGGTTCGTGGGATTGATTTCTCAATCCGCCTCGAAGGCCATCCGTAGAATCGACTTCAGTCGATTCAGCAATGCGGCTGAAGCCGCCTCTACGTTTCCACCGTCACCACCCTCCCCTGCTCCGCCGCCTCGTACCCAGCGAAAACCGTCCGCAGCACCCGCAGACCTTCGCGCCCCGTGATCGGCGGTTTCTCCAAGCCCGCCGCAGCCCGAACGCAGGCCCGCAGCCAGGGCGTGTAGCCGCGTGGCTCCAGCGGCCCTCCGTAACTGGCGATCCCGTCGGTCTTGTGGTTTGGCGCGGTCGAATACCACCGCAGCGGCTCCGGTGTACGCTCGGTGCCCAGCCACTCGGCATACTCGATCCAGCCCTGGCTGCCCCAGAGTCTCAGGTGGGAGTGATAGCCCTTATCAAGAAAGTAGGCCGAGGTCATCGTGCCGAGCGCGCCATTGTCATAGCGCAGTGCCAACGCCGCGGCGTCCTCGGCCATGATCGGCTGCCCGCCGACATTCGCCGTGAATCCGCATACTTCATGAATGGAGTTCCCGGTGAGATACATCGAGAGATCGAGCCAGTGAATGCCCAGCCAGATCAGATGCCCACCCCCGGCCCGCTTCCGGTCGGCGAACCAGGTGCTGTGATAGCTCTCCCGGGTCAGGCGCGTCTGGTCGGCCACCAGGTGAATCTCGGCGCCGTAGAGAGCGCCTATGGTGCCGTCCGCGATCAGCTTTTTCGCGAACTGCACCGAGGGCGTGATCCGGTTTGCCAAGGCCAGCATCAGAAGCCGGTCTTTCGATTCCGCCAGTTTCACCAGCGTCTCGAAATCCAAAGCGTTCACGCAGGCCGGTTTCTCCGCGAAAACGTGGCACCCGGCCTCAAGCGCCCGCCGGATCACTGGCGGGGCGTTGACCGCTTCCATGCTGACCATGGCCAGTTCCGGACGGGCCTCCGCAAGTAGCTTCCCCGGATCGCCATAGACACCGGCCAACTTCTCTCCCAGCGCCTTGCGGGCGGAATTGAACGCGTCGCCGCTCGGGTCGCAAACCACCACGTTTTCGCATTCCTCGATCTCGGCGAGCGCCTCGAAGTAGGCCCCCAGGTGGGCGCCGCCCGCTTCCGTGAATACCCCGACGTGAATGCGTTTTTCGGCCATGAGCGAAAGCCTCGCAAAATGCCGCTCCCCCGGTCAATGACCCACCGACCCGCGTTTGCGGCGCGGATTCGCGCTTGAAGCGGGTCCGGCAAACCAGTAGCAAAAAGGCATGACCTTTCGCCCCCTCACCCTCTGCCTGGCGGTCTTCGCACTGCTGCCGGTGCTCGCCAGAGCCGCCGACAAACCGAACGTCCTCTGGATCATGTCGGAGGACAATTCCAAGCACTACCTCAAACTCTTCGACGAAAACGGCGCCCCGGCTCCGAACATTGAGAAGCTGGCCGCCCACGGGCTCGCCTTTGATCGCGCCTTTTCCAATGCCCCGGTCTGTTCGGTCGCTCGCACCACCCTGATCACCAGTTGCTACGCCCCTCGTATCGGAACGCAGTTCCATCGTCGCGCCAAGTCCGCCGAGATGCCCGAGGGGCTCCGGATGTTCCCAGCCTACCTGCGCGACGTCGGCTACTACACGACCAACAACTCGAAGGAGGACTACAACGCCACCAAATCCAAGGACGTCTGGGACGACTCATCGCGGAAAGCCAGCTGGCGCAATCGCCCCGACAAGAACCAGCCCTTTTTCCACGTTCAGACCTACACCGAATCTCACGAGAGCTCGCTCCACTTTCCGGAAGAGCTGATGAAGAACGAGGCCACCAAGACTGACCCGGCTTCCGTCAAACTGGCGCCGATCCATCCCGACACCCCGACTTTCCGCTACACCCTCGCCCGCTATCACGACCGCATGGGCGTCATCGACGACAAAGTCGGCGAACTCGTCACTCAACTCGAAGAGGATGGCTTGCTGGAAGACACCTTCATCTTCTACTTCGGCGATCACGGCGGCGTGCTCCCGGGCAGCAAGGGCTACACCTACGAGCGCGGCCTCCACATCCCTCTCGTGGTTCGCGTTCCGGAAAAATGGAAACATCTCGTCGATGCCGAGATCGGATCGCGGGTGAGTGGATTCGTCAGCTTCATCGACTTCGGTCCCACCGTGCTCAATCTCGCCGGAGCTAAGGTGCCGGATCAGGTCGATGGCAAGCCGTTCCTCGGAAAAGGCATCACCCTCGACGAGGTGAACCAGCGCGACGAGACCTTCAGCTATGCCGACCGCATGGACGAACGCTACGAGATGGTTCGCACGGTGCGGAAAGGAAAATACAAATACATCCGCAACTACGAGGGATTCTACCCCGACAGTCTCCAGAACAACTACCGTTACATCTCGCTCGCCTGGCAGGATTGGCGGAACCAGTATCAGGCCGGGAAGCTGAATGCGGTCCAGGCGCGTTTCTTCGAGCCGAAGCCCGCGGAGTCGCTCTACGACGTCGAGGCCGATCCCTGGGAGACGAAGAACCTCGCCGGTGATCCCGATTTTGCCGACACGCTGAAAACTCTCCGGGGAAGCCTCCAGACTTGGGTCAAAGGCATGCCCGATCTCAGTTTCTATCCCGAGAGCGTCCTCGTTGAGAAGGCGATGGACAATCCCGTGGCCTACGGCCAGGCCCACGCCGACGAGATTTCAAGACTGGTCGATACCGCCGACCTGGCGTTGCTTCCTTTCGACGAAGCTTCGCCAAAAATCGTAGAAGCGCTCGATTCGGAAAACCCATGGGTGCGCTATTGGGCACTGA
Source organism: Verrucomicrobiia bacterium (assembly GCA_020439945.1). GTDB lineage: Bacteria > Verrucomicrobiota > Verrucomicrobiia > Verrucomicrobiales > DEV007 > JAEUHH01. The sequence goes on along the minus strand of JAGRPB010000153.1, from coordinate 9,847 downwards.
CCGATCTCTGTGAATTCGGCGAGAAAGCGAAGGCCATCGCACCCGGAGTCCGGAAATCTCTCGCCGACAGCGAAGCGCTCAACCGCGTTCGGGCCGCCACGTTCCTCGCCTTGGTCGGGGAAGAAGATCCCGCGCCCACCTTCAAGGAAGCTCTCGCGAATTCCGATTCTGAAGTCGAGACGCTCATCATCATGAACATGGCGGTGCTGCTTCACGACCACGGCCCGAAGATCGACATGAAGCTGACTCGCGCCGACGTGAAACAGTCGGGCGGAGAGGTCGAACGCCGCCTCTGGTATCTCACCGGCGAGGGAGATCCCAAGGGAAAGAAGGGCAAGGCGAAGAATCCCAAGAAAGCCAAGGAATGAAAGCTCCCAACGGCTCATGGACGATCTTCCCTTTTCCCTGGACCGGCGCACGCTGCTCAAGCAACTGGCCGCTGGATCGGCTCTGACCGGTCTCGCCGCTGGCGAGCATCTCCCCACCCACGCTGCCGAGAACGCCACCATCATGACACCCGACGAAATGCGCGCCCGGCTCCAGGAATGCCTCGGTGGTCTCTGGCCCGAGCCCTGTCCGCTCGCGCCCAAGCATCGCGAAACCATCGCGAAGGACGGCTATCGGATCGAGTCGCTCACCTACGAGGCCGAAACCGGTGACGCCATTCCCGCGATGCTGCTCGTGCCCGACGGCGTCGATGCTGATCATCCCGCGCCAGCTGTGGCGGTGTGGCATCAGCACGCCGGTCAGTATCACCTCGGCAAGAGCGAGCCCGCCGGTCTCGACGGAAATCCCATGCACCACACCGGCGCCGCTTTGGCGAAACTCGGCTACGTGGTGCTCTGTCCCGACGCGCTTTGCTTCGAGGAAAGACAGGATCCCACCGGGAAACTGGAGAAAGGCAATTTCGAACGCTTTGAATTTCTCCGCTATGTCGTGAACGGAAAATCCATGGCCTGGAAGAACATCCTCGACATGCGTCGCGCGATCGATTTTCTCGAGTCACGACCCGAAGTCCAGGCCGACCGCATCGGTTGCTACGGCCACTCGATGGGCTCCACTCACGCCTGGCTGGTTGGCCCTTTCGAGCCGCGCCTGAAAGCTGTGCTCGGCAACTGCTGCCTGCCGACCTACTCCGCGATCCACGAGCATCACTTGCTCCATTGTTTCCCCAATTTTGTCCCCGGCTGGCTTGAATACGGTGACACGCCTGAGATCGCCGCGCTCATCGCCCCACGCGCTCTGCATCTGAATCTGGGGGAGACCGACGGCGGCAGCCCCATCGGACACGCTCGGGAGGGAGTCGATCGCATCGCCGCCGCCTACGAACGCGCGGGTGTTCCGCAAAACTTCACCCATTTCATCGAACCCGACACCGGCCACGTCCTTTCCGAAGCCATGTGGGAAAAGACCAAGGATTTTTTCGCCAGACACCTTCAAGCGTGAGGGCGAGAATTCTCTCTCCCAGATCCCCTCACTCCTTCCCAAATGAAACTCGCCAACAAGATCGCCCTTGTCACTGGAGCCGGACGCGGGATCGGCAAAGGCTGCGCGCTCGCTCTCGCCGAAGCCGGGGCCGACATCATTCTCAACGATCGCCCGGACAGCCCGGACATTGCCGCCACCGCCGAGGAGATCCGTGCCCTGGGTCGCCACTGCTGGGCCATTGAAGCCGATGTCTTCAGCCGCACCGGCTGTGAATCGCTGGTGGCAGCCGCGCTCGCCGAAGCCGATCGCATCGACATCCTGGTTTCCAATCCCGCCTTCAGCCGAAGGGAAAACTTCCTCGATTTTGATCCCGATACCTTTGAACGTGTAATTCAAGGCGCGTTGACGAGCGGATTTCACATGAGCCAACTCGTCGCCCGCCACTTCGTGGAACGTGGCGAAGGTGGTAAGATCGTTTTCATTTCATCCGTGCATGGTGTCATGCCATTCCCGCGCGCGGCTGCTTACAACGCCGCCAAGGCGGGACTCGACCACATGATGCGCACCATCGCCGGAGAACTCATCGGCCACCGCATCAATGTGAACACCATCGCGCCCGGTTGGATTGACACTCCCGGGGAACACGAATCCTTTTCGACCGACGTCATGGCCGAGGCCGGCAAGGAGATCCCCTGGGGCCGACTTGGCCTACCTTCTGACATCGGAAAGGCCACCGTGTTTCTCTGTTCGGACGACTCTGACTACGTCACCGGAGAAATCCTCACCGTCGATGGCGGCATTCGTCTCAAAGGCTACCTCGATCACCAACCGCCTCCGACAGAACAGGAGAAGAAGCCGTCATGAGCATCGATCTCCGGAGGCGTGAGTTCGTCGGCAGTTTCGCTGGCCCCCGTCTTCTCGTCACCGGAGGCGTTCACGGGGATGAATTCGAACCCATGGCCGCTATTCGTCGGCTGATTCAATTCTTCGACGCTTTCGATGGAACTCTCTGTGGGCGCCTGACGCTGGTGCCCGTCGTGAACGAAGCCGCCTTCCTCCGAGGCCACCGTTGCGCCGAGGAAGACGGGCTCGACTTGGCCCGAACCTGCCCGGGCGATCCGGAGGGCACCGTGACCGAACAGGCGGCCAATGCACTTTCCCAGCTCATTCGCCAGTCCGATCTCTACATCGACCTCCATACGGGCGGCACCGAACTGGCGGTTAGTCCGTTGACCGGCTACATGATGGTCGATGCTCCCGACATTTTGGACACGCAACGGCGACTGGCGCGCGCTATGAACCTGCCTATCATCTGGGGCACCGCCGCCGACCTTGATGGCCGCTCCATGTCGGTCGCGCGCGACGCTGGCATTCCCGCGATCTATGCCGAGTATCTGGGATCGGCGACCTGTTCCGATGACGGGGTCGAAGCGTATTTCGAGGGCGTCCTCAATGTCATGGCCGAGTTCGGAATGATTGATCGCGTTCTCCTTCCCACCGAAGTCCGCCACGTCATCGAAGACACCCGTCCCGGATCCGGACACATGCAGGTCTGCCATCCCTCGCCCATCGATGGTTGTTTCGAGCCCGCCATCGCCTTGGGAGCATCGATCAAAAAAGGCGAGCCCTTGGGCCAGGTGGTGGATCTCCTCGGCGGAGAAAGTTATCCCATTCCCGCCGAAGAAAACGGGGTGGTCATCGTCCTTCGAACCTTTCCCCGCGTGCGGAAGGGAGAATCCTGCGGGGTAATCATGCATACCGATGGATGAAAAATGCGAACTCAGTCCTTCCTGTGCTCACCATTCCATTCCCCCCCCTCCCCATGTCATCCCGAGCGAGCCTGCGAGCCGAGGGACCTCTCAAGGGCTGCCAAAAGGTCCGGAAACCTGAGAACATGGCTGGCGGAAAAAATCGATCGAGCCATTTCGGAGCCGCCGTGAGATCCCTCGGCTGCGCTCGGGATGACAAGAAGTCCACGCTCTCCTCCCAACTGAAATCTGAAAACTGAATCCTGAAAACTTCCCCCTCATCCCCCGGCATCTGGCGATGGGCCGAACGGCTTGGCAACGCACCGCCTCCCGACCATCGACTCACTCTCGGAGAGGCCGACACGCCCCTTGTCCGCTCCCGCCGCATCGGTCCCGCAGCGGGCCTGCCCAACCTGTTCTTCAAGCTCGAATCCGCCAATCCCACTGGTTCCTACAAGGACCGCTTTGCTGTCAGCGCGATTTCGCATCTCCTCGCCAGTGGAAAAACAAACTGCCTCGCTACCTCGAGCGGCAATACTGGCTCGGCCCTTGCTGCTACTTGCGCTGTAGCCGGCATTCCCTGCCGACTCGCCATCGTGGAACCTGCCCCTTCCGGAAAGCTCAAACAGATGCTCGCCTACGGCGCTGAGTTGTTTCGCATTCGCGGCTTCGGGCTCGATCCGGAGATCACCACGCGGACCTTTTCCCGTCTCCGCGAACTCGGCAACCGTGCCGGCTGGTCGCTCGAAGTCAGCGCCTACGCCGTCAGTCCCGATGGGATGAGCGGCGTCGAAACGATCGCTTTCGAGCTGGCCGAAGTCTTCGGCCCGAAGCTCGACCACGTCTTCGCTCCCGCAGGCGGAGGCGGCCTCTGCCTGGCGATTGCACGCGGCTTTGAAAAATGCGATCCCTCTGACGGCTCTCCCACCATCCAATGTGTCCAACCCGTCGGCAACGACACCATGGCCGGCCCCCTTCGGGAAGGTCGCGATCACGGCCGAAAAGCCGATCCCTGCCTGACGAAAATCAGCGGACTGCAGGTGCCGAACCTGCTCGATGCCAACGACGTCATCGCCGCTTGTCGCAAAGGCGGAGGCACTGGGCATCTCGTCGAGGACGCTCTCGTTTTTGAATGCCAACGCCGTCTCGCTCAGGAGGAGGGCATCTTCGCCGAACCGGCAGGAGCGGTTGCCCTCGCCGGGGCCCTCCAAGCGGCCGAGCGTGGCGAGATCGATCGTAATTCGAGTGTCGTCTGCCTCGTCACCGGCAGCGGATTCAAGGATGACGCCTCAGTCGATCGGATGATCGCCAACGTCGAAGCTCCGCTGATCGAGTTGGAGGAATTCGGTTGAGCAATGTGGGGCAGATTTGCAATCTGCCTTCAAAGCCATCCATCAGGCAGATTTCAAATCTGCCCCACAATTTCACGCCAATTCCCGAGGCGTCACCGTGAGCTGTTTCACGCCATCCGCCGTGACCAGGTAATTCTCCTCGATTCGAATTCCCGCCTTCAGCCCGTCATAGTAAAGCCCGGGCTCGACGGTGAAAATCTCCCCTTCCTGGAATACATCGTCCCACGCCGGATTCAGGTGCGGCGCCTCGTGCGGATAGAGCCCGATGCCGTGCCCGAGATGATGCCAGAACGATCCCGTCGGGTCCGCTTCATCCAGCCGCGCCTTGCAACGGTCATAGAGTTCGCGACAGGAGGCTCCTGGCTTCACCATTTCATCGACGATGTCGAAGATCGAAACGATCGCATTCCACGCTTTGAGTTGCCCATCGGTCGGCTGACCATTCACGGCAAACGCCCGGCAATTGTCCGCATAGTACCCGCGATAGCCTGGCCCGAGGTCGAGAATGTAGAGTTCGCCATCGGCCGTCACCATACCGGCTCGCGCCGGTCCGCCTGGTGAGTTGCACTGGAAATCGTTGCCGAGCCCGGTCAATGCCTCTCCCGCCTCGCGCACTGCCGCAGCGTGGAGTCGATTAAACACCTCCAGCTCCGTGATTCCTGGCTGAATGATCTCCTTCGCCCGCCGATACATGGCATCGGTGCAGTCGATTGCTTTCTGAATCATGCCGATTTCGTCGGCATCCTTGATCCGCCGCATTTCCCAGAGAACAGGATCGAGATCCGCTACCGGTTCGCCTCCCATCGCCGTCTTCGCGTGATGAAAACAGGCAGTGAATTCCCCGCCCCATCTTGATACCGGGCGCTCGTCTTCCAGGCGATGCAGGACCTCGGCGATCGCTTCACGCTGTTCCTGGCGCAGCGTCGCATTCCACTGTGCCTCGAAAGGCTCCACCCGGTCGGCGGCGTGAAAGTCCGGCTCGGCATTGGGCGCCACCAACACGCAATCTCCCTCCAGATCCACCAGCGCGGCGGCGTGCATCAGCCAATGCGGGCGAAATCCGGTCAGGTATTGCACGTGTTCCGGTGTGACGACGAGCGCCCGCTCGATCCCGAGCGCGTTCATCTTTTCGCGGAGCCGCTGCTGCCGGGCGCGACATCCTTCGACGGTGAGTTGGGGGCTTTCGTTGAGAATCATAATGGAAGACAACAAGGAGCGCGGACAACACTCCGCAAGCGAGGATCGCTCAGGGTTTCTCCAGCGTCCATATCAACGCGCGTGACGATCCCTTCACGCGACGCAGCCCGATCCTGGACTCCAACCGCTTCACCCAAGTCGGACAAGGACGATCGTAGGGAAGCGCTTTCGCGGCCTTCAATTCTTGCCACGTCATGCCTTCAGGCGCAGATGCCAACGCCGATCGGATAGCTTCCTGGAATTCGGGAAAAGTCATGAGTTTCCCTCCGCTACCACGCCGTCCACCCGCCATCGACGATCAGGTTCTGACCTGTGACGTAGCTGCTCGCTTCGCTGGCGAGAAAGACCAGCGCGCCTTTCAATTCCTCCGGACGCCCCATCCGACCCATCGGCGATTTGGCTTTGAGACGCTCGACCATTTCCGCGTTCGCCTTGGGCCCGGGAAAAGGGCCGGGCGAAAGGCAATTCACCCGCACGCCGTCTTTCGCCCAGTAAACCGCAAGGTGCCGGGTCATGTGAACAATCCCGCCCTTCAGCGCGTGATAGGCCACCGGACTCGCCGGGACAACCCCTTCGTAGGCATCCGGGTAGGATCCAACCACGCCATACATCGATCCGATCAGGATGAGGCTTCCACCGCCTCGTCGCTCGACCGCGTGATCATGAAAGCGCCGCGCCAGATCGAACCAACCGGTGGCGTTTTCCAGTGTCCGGGAGAATTCCTCCCGCGTCACCGTGGTCAGGTCCGAGGCATTCCCCTCGTGACCGTTGTTGACGAGAATATCGATCCGTCCCGTGCATTTCAGCGCCGCCTCGAAACCACGTGCGGTGGATTCTCCTTCCATCTGGTCGAGTTCGACGCCGAAATGCCGCACGTCGTCTTTCACCGGTAGTCTCTCTGCCGCTTCCTTCGCCCGATCGCCATCGCGACTGGTCACGATCACATTCGCCCCGGCTTCCGCCAAAGCTTCGGCCATCGCGCTGCCGAGCCAGCCGCTCGCGCCGCTGATGAGTGCCGTTTTTCCGGTGAGGTCGAAGAGTTCCATTGAAAAAGGAGGGGCGACAATCCTTTCGCCCATTTGCCTAAACTAGGGCGACAAGACTGTCGCCCCTCCTATCACGTCCTGCCAAGCTCCTTCCGTCACGCTACGATGCGAAGCCAGATTAACGTGCAAAGTCCGAATCGCATCCTCGAGCGAACAAAGCACCTCCCCCTTCCCTTTGATCGCATTGAGAAAAGCCGCATTCTGTCGGCGATACATCACATCCACCTCCGGCATCTCGACCGGTTCGTGATGCCACTCGCCGCCTGGTTCCGTCATCCACGACCAGCGTTTCTTCGCGTATTCGATCTGAACGGTCCCCTTTTCACAAACCACCGTCATGAGGACTTCGTTGGGCTGTTGGTAGAGATTCAGCGTGTAGCTCCCCATCACGTCGTAGCCCTGACGCGTCAGGCTGTGCACCGTATCCTCCACCGTCACCCCGTCGAGCGCCTGGTGATCGGCATCGGTAACGATTTTCTCGATCGGACCAGCCAGCCAATCCCCCACGTTGTAGAGATGAGTGATCATGTCGTTGATCGCGCCGCCGCCCATCTCCGACTTCGCAAAATACACGTCACGATAAGCCGGGCGCAGCACCGCGAAGGCCTGGCCCGAAGACATCCGCAACTGCAACGGACGCCCAAAGCGTCCCGAATCGAGCGCCTCTTTTACTGCTCCGACCGCCGGATGCGCCCGATGCACGTATCCCACTGCCACCACCAGCACGCGTTCCTCGATCAACCGCGCATAGGCATCCACGCCTTCGAGAGACAGGCTGAGCGGTTTTTCCATCAACTGGTGAATCCCAAGTTCCGCCAGCCGGGTCCCGATCGGAATATGCGTCGGCGCCGGCGTCGCTATCACGGCGGCATCGAAGCGCTCCGACTCCAGAGCGGCATCGAGATTCGAGAACGCGAGTTCTCCGGGAATCCCGTAGCGCTCCGCGATCGCCGCTCGCTGTTCGTCGCGAGTTTCGCAGAAGGCGATGGTCTCACAACGTCCGAGTTGCTGAAAGCAGCGCAGGTGTCGCTCCCCGATGGAGCCGGTGCCGATGACGAGAAGGTTCATTCAAAATGGGAGCCCGCTCCCGATTCAACAGGGTTCACTCCGCCATTCAACCCTGTTCATTCCATCGAAACAATCCCGCGTTCGCGACTGAATCGGATCTTTTCCCCCGCCTCCGAACTTGCCTACGATAGAAGAAACCAATGCCCGACTCTCCCCCGCCTCTATCCGGCGTACTGCCGGTGTTTCAGACGCCTTACCACGCCGACGAATCGATCGACTTCGAGACGCTGGCTCGGGAGATTGAGTGGCTCTTCGAAAAAGGCGCTGACGGTATCGTCATGGCGATGGTCTCGGAAGTCCTCCGCCTCTCTGACGACGAGCGCGATCAACTCGCCAAGCAAGCCTGTCATCTCGCCGAAGGAAAAGGGGCGGCCATCATCAGCGTTGGCGCCGAGAGCAACCGCGTCGCCGAGCGCCACGCCCGGCACGCCGAGGATTGCGGCGCCACCGCGGTCATGGCAATCCCGCCGGTGTCGATCGCGGTGGAGGAACGGGAACTCGCCGACTATTACCGCCGTCTCCTCGAAACCATCTCCCTACCCGTCATCGTTCAGGATGCCAGTGGCTACGTCGGAAGGCCAATGTCGATCGCTTTCCAGGCCCGACTGCTCGACGAGTTCGGTCCGGAGCGGGTTCTCTTCAAACCCGAGGCGTCGCCCATCGGTCCGCGCCTCTCCGCTCTACGCGACGCCACTGACGGGAAGGCCCGTGTGTTTGAAGGAACGGGCGGCATCGCCCTGATCGATTCCTTCCAGCGTGGCATCGCCGGCACCATGCCCGGTGCCGATCTCATCGCCGCCATCGTCCCTCTCTGGCGAGCTCTCAAGGCAGGCTACATCGACCACGCCACGCGGATTCACGAACCGCTGGCCGCTCTCATTTCCCTGCAAACCAGCCTCGACGGATTTCTCGCCGTGGAGAAACACCTCCTGATTCGCCAGGGTATTTTCCGTAACGAACTCGTCCGTGGACCGCGGGGATTCATTCTCGATGAGGAGACACGCAGTGAAATCGATCGTCTCTTCGAGCGTCTGATGAGAGCGGTCAGTGAAGGTGAGGAATAAGAATAGGAAGAAGACGAGGACGAAGAGGCAACTGCATAGTCCGATGAAAACTGAGAACTGAAGTCTGAAAACTTCCCCCTATGATCATCGACATCCACAGTCACGCCTGGCCCTTTCCCGATGCCTTTTCCGAGGATTTCATCCTCCAGGCATCCGGCGCCCGCGCCAACACGACCGTCGATCTGACCGTGACCTACGAGGCGTATCGAGCGTCGGCTCCAGCGGATGTCCGGACGGTGGTATTCGGCGGAAAGGCAAAACTCGCCGGGATCTGGGTGGATGACTCCTACGTGGCCAATTACGTGGGCCAGCATCCGGATACGCTGATCGGATTCCTCTCACTCGACCCGACCCAGCCTGGTTGGGAAGACGAATTGCGCCACGGACACGAAGAGCTTGGATTGAAAGGCGTGAAGTTGCTGCCGATGTATGCCGGTTTCAAAATCAATGATCCCTCGCTCGATCCGCTTTGGGACTACGCCAAGGAAAAGAATCTCCCCGTCCTGCTTCACACCGGCACCACCTTCATCCGCCAGGCGCCGCTGGAGTGCACCTTTCCCCATCTTATCGAGCCGGTGGCGTTGAAATATCCCGAGGTGAAATTCATCCTCGCCCACCTCAGTCATCCCTGGGAGGGCGAGTGCATCGTCACCATTCGCAAACACCCCAACGTCTTCACCGACATCAGCGCGCTGCACTACCGTCCCTACCAGCTCTATCAAAGCCTGATGCTAGTGCAGGAATACGGCGTCTGGGACAAGGTGTTGTTCGGCACCGACTACCCTTTCACCACCGTGAATGCCTCCATCGACGGCGTGAGAAAACTCAACGACATGCTCGACGGCACGTCTCTTCCCCGGCTCGATCCCGAGGCCATTGAAAAGATGATCTACCGCGACAGCCTGAGTTTGCTGGGGCTGGAGTGAAGGGAAAGTGTGACACCG
>JAGRPB010000152.1 GCA_020439945.1 Verrucomicrobiia bacterium | reverse complement strand
AACCGAGGAAGAACCTGTCAGGAAAGTCGTTCTGACGACCAGCCAGCCGACCGTACAGGCCTCCGCGAAACCGAAACCGGTGGAGTCGAAGAAAGTGGAGCCGGTCGAAGTCGACCCCTTCACCGATTTCGATATCGCCGGACCGCTGCCCGTGGACGACACCGTCGAGGAAGATTCAACTCCGTCTGATCCCCAATCGATCCCTGCCGAAACCGTGGACTCCTTTTCAACTCCCTCCGGAAAACCGGGAGCCTCCGGGCATTCCGATCCCTTCGCGCCGCTGCCCCGGAAAAAGCCGGAGATCTCGGGGGGGCGGGAAGAAGTGCTCGATGAGGACGAGGAAGTCTCAGCGACGTTCTTCGATGATCTCAGTGAGTACTCCGGTGGCGGTTTCAACGAAGCCGAGGACGAGCAAGCGATGGGCGAGGCGGAGGAGCCGACAGCGCAGGAAGAAGAGGCCGCGGTGGCATCGCAGAAGCCGGTGGAGGTCTTTTCCGGTTTTGCGAGTCTGGACGACTTGGAACCCTTCAGTCCGGGAGTCACCCGTGAGTGGCCCGTTTCCTCAATGCGCGAAGAGCCGAAAGCTCCGCAGCCCGCGCCCGCGCCGAAAGCCGCCAAAGAGAAAGAGGCGGGCGGGTTTTTCGACGAACTGGAAGCGGAGTCGAAATCTCCGTCGGAAGCGAAAGCTCAGCGCCCCGCGGCTTCCCGACCGGCCCCCACGCCGAAAGCGGAAAAATCCGTTCCCCCGGCTCCCGAACGGGTCTCGCGGCCTTCGACTTCCGGGTCCTCCTTGCGGGACATCGAGCTTCGCGCCGTATTCGGGACAAATGAAGAATTCACCTTCCGACGGGTCGCCGATCTGACGGCCGGTCTGCCCGGCGTCGAGGCCTGTGCCATCGTCGGACCCGGCATGGTGGTGCAGGCTCCGCGAGGACGGGAAGCGGTCGATCTGGCCAGTCGCGCGGGCTCGCTGGTTCGGAGCGCCCGCGAACTCGCCGAAGCGACCGGGATGGCGAACTCGGAGACCTTCACCTTCCACACCGAACAGGGGGTGATCAGCATTTTCACCCATGATGACTGCTGCCTGACCGTGTCGCACGCCGAGGGGCAGTTCGATCCCGGGGTGAGGGAAAAACTCATCCTCGTGGCCCGCGGTCTTTGCGGGCTGGAGGCCTGAATGTTTTCGCCCGAATCCCGCGAGCCCATTTCCGAAACCCACCGAGAAACGTCAGCCAACTCTTTCCCCCTTCATCGCCATGGCCGTTGTCAATCACGACACCCGAGAAGTTCAGTTCAAGATCGTCTACTGCGGCACTCCGCTGGGTGGCAAGACGACGAACCTGATCTACATCCACAATCGCCTGGCGCCCGCCATGCGGGGCGATCTGGCGTCGATCGCGACGGAGCAGGAGCGGACGCTGTTTTTCGACTTTTTGCCGGTGCACCCGACCATCATCGCCGGTTACGACACCCGGTTTCAGCTCTACTCGGTGCCCGGGCAGAAAATCTACGGCGAGACCCGGCGCATTGTCCTGACCGGGGTCGACGGCATCGTCTTCGTGGCCGATTCCGATCCGGACCGGGTCGAGGCAAATCTCGAGGCGCTGGAATCGACCCGCGAGGCGCTCGCTTCGCTGAACCGTTCCTTCGATCGCATTCCGCTCTTTTTCCAGTTCAACAAGCGCGATCTCCCGGGCGCCATGGCTCCTGAGGAAATGGACGAAATGCTGGAGGTTCGCCGTCCCACTTTTCTCGCCAGCGCGGCGACGGGCTACAATGTGTTCGCGACCCTGGACGCGGTGACGCAGAAAGTGCTGCGCGAATTCCATATCCGCCGTCGTCTCCGTGCCCAGCGCGAAGCCGAGCAGGCCGCCGTCCGGCAGACGAAGCCCTTGACGCCGTCCCCGGTCGAACCGTCGCGGGGCTCGCCCGATCCCTCGTCGGAAGTCGCGCTGGGAAGCTGAGAGATTTTGGGCTATGTTTCTCCTTTCCGCCTCAAGATCTGATTGACCTACCAGCCCCCAACCTGTTTGAAAGGAGAATCGACGCATGAACGACTCCCCCTCTGAAAGCGAACCACTCGATTGGGACGATGTGGAAGTGAGCGCCGATGCCGCGGACCGGGCGGAGGATTTGTTGCGCGATTTCGCCGCGGATGCCGAGTTGGACATGGCGGTGATCGTGGATCGCAGCGGTGGCATGGTCGCCGGAGTGGCGAGTCGGCCCGATGTGGATGTCGACACCGTGGGCGCGCTGGTCGCCGGCGCCTTTGGAGCGATGCGCTCGTTGGCTCGCGAACTGGGCGAGGCGGCGATCGTGGAAAGCCTGCATCACGGAGGCAAGGACACCATTTACCTGCGCCAGATCGGGAGCCGCTACATTCTGCTGGCCGTGGCCGAGTTGAATCAGCCCGCCGGCATCGTGCGGGAACGCGCCGCCCAGATCGCGGGGCCGTTGGCGGGCCTGCTGGGCGAGCCGATGGAGGCGACCGGATCCCAGTCCGCCGCTCCCACTCGCTCACCGGAAGCCGCCCCCCCTTCATTGACGCCGCCCCCGAATGCGCCGGCTCCGCAGTCGGGATACGCCTATGACATTGGGTGATAGGGTTGCCATCGAAAAGGTCGCCCGATGGGTGATTTTGGCCGGAAAATTGCTTCGAAGCGTGACGGAAAAGAAACGCAGGATTTGTTGAGCCTTTGAACTTGTCAGGGTGAAGCGATCGTGCCATGGAATGAGAGTCGGGAGGATTTGGAAACATCATGATTGATTTGATCGAAAAAGGGGGGCCGTTGATGTGGCTCCTTCTCGGTTGCAGCATTCTCACGGTGGCGATCTCTCTGGAGCGCTACTTTCACTTCCACCGCGCCAGGATCGACGTTGGGGACCTGCTCCACGGACTGCGGAATCTGGTCCGGAACCGCAACTATGCGGAAGCACTGCACGAATGCGCGGGCACGCCGGGACCCGTGGCGCGCGTGATTCACTCGGCGCTGATCCGCCACGATTCCAGTCGCTCGGAATTGAAGGAAATCGTTCAGGAAAGCGGCCAGCTCGAAGTGCCGAAACTGGAGAAGTATCTCGCGGTGTTGCTTTCCGTCTCCTATGTGGCGCCGCTCATCGGTCTGCTGGGCACGATTCTCGGACTGGTGAATACCTTCGTTCAGGTGAATGCGGCCGGCGGTTATGCGACCGCGACCGAGATTTCCAAGGGCGTCTACACCAGCCTGATCAGTTCGGCCGCCGGGTTGATGGTCGCGATTCCGGCCTTCGTCCTTTACTCCTTCCTCCGTGCTTATGCCAAAACCCTCATGCATGACATGGAACGCGCCGGGATCGAAATCGTGAATATCATCTGTGATCTCCGCAAGGAGCGCTCCGATATCATCGCGATGCAGGCGTTGCCGAAAGACATCGACGACGAGGGTGAAGGGCCGACCCTGGCTCCGGTCCAGTCGTGAAGCTCGAATCGACACTTCCGAATCGCACCGCACCTCTCTACACGGCTCCGCTTCTCGATGCCGTGTTGCTCCTACTGATTTTCTTTCTTCTCGGCTCGAATTTCATTCTCAAATCGGGGGTGGCGGTCGATCTGCCATTCTCGGAATCGAGCCTTCCCGCGGTGGAACGATCACACATCGTGACCATCGTGCCTGGCGAGGAGATCCGCTATTACTTCAACGAAGAACGGGTCACGCCCGAGGAACTCGATCGGAAGCTCGCCGAGGGTGTCGAGCAGACCCGCCAGGTGATCCTGCTGGCCGATTCTCGGGTGCCCTATGGGGTGGTGATGTCGGTGTCCAATGTGGTGTTGAAGCAGGGCTACGATCTCGCCTACGCGACCGGGAGCGAGCCGGCGGCGCCCTGACGCGGGCGAGGCGAGATGGGGCTCGCCGGGAAGTTTGTGATTCGCTCTCGGAGGCGACCTTTTCTCTGCTAGATTGGACCTGATGAAAAACGCGTCACCCGCTGAAAGCGATTCCGCGACCGAAACACCGGGCGGACTGCTTTTCGCGTGGTCGAGTCGAAAAGCCGTGGTGGCCCATCTCGGGCTCTTTCTGGCGATATCGGCCGGCATCCATTTTTTCGGATTCTATCTGTTCCAGGTCGTCTATCCGGTGACGGCACGGGTGGAGCCCGTTCCCAGTCGGGTGCGATTGCTCGATCCCGCCCAGCCGGCGGTCAGCGCCCTGATGCGGCAGATTGACGATCGGGTGGTGTTCCTGCGTCCCGCCTCCACGGGGACGGATGCCCGGATCGGCCTGGCCGATCACTCGGTGCAGTTTCAGCCTTCGTTTGCCGAAGGGCGACTGGGAATTCTGCGAGTTCCGCTCTCGGAATCGATCGCCGACGACGCGAACGATCTGGATGTCGTGCTGCCACCGGTCGAACGCATCGAGATTCCGGAAACCACGCTCAGCAGCTGGCGGATCGGTGGGGCTCTGGTGAGCCGCCAGGTGCGGCGTCCCGACTTTCTGGAAGGCGCCCTGGCCCCGTTCGCCGATCTGATCACGCCCGGTGGCCCGGCGGTGCGCCTCAACCTTGCCACCGATCGCCAGGGCAATGTGGTTTCCGTTCAGATTGCCGATCCCGCCAATCGATCCGACCCGCGTTTTGAAAAGCTGGAAACGACGGTCCTGTCCCACCTCCGTTTCGAACCCGAGGCCGGACCGGCGCCGGCCGGAGCCGATCAAACGCTCCAGCGTGGATGGCTGGATGTCGGCCGATAGTCCCCGCGAAAATCCATGATTCGCATCTCCCTCGATCACCTCATCGTCGTCTACCTCGCCATCGTGCTGGGGGTGCTGTTCTGTGTCTGGGTGGCGGCGGAACTTTTCCAAAATCGCCGAGAGCGCCGCCGTCGCCGGGATTTCGTCATCTGCGGCATCTGCGATCACATTTTCGAGGACCGGTCCGAAAAACACCTGCTCAACTGCCCTCGTTGTGGTGCGCTGACCGAGCGCAGTAAGGTCCGGGAGATCTGAGTCGTCCGTCTCAAGGCATTCAAAATCCGGCAGTGAGACACCGGGACCTTTGGCCTTGCAAAGCGGGGCAAGCATGTTGAGTTTAGCCGCCAATTTTCCAGCAATATGGAGCGTAGAGTTGTCATTACAGGGATGGGAGTGGTCTCCCCGATCGGAAACGATCTGGAGACCTTCTGGAGTAGTCTGCTCGCCGGCAAAAGCGGCATTCGGCGCATCGAGCAGATGGATACGAGCGACTACGATTGCAAGATCGGCGGTGAAGTGACGGATTTCGAAGCCGGCCCCTGGTTCAACAATCATAAGGACGGTCGTCGAGCCGATCGTTTTACCCAACTGGCCATGGCGGCCTCCAAGATGGCCGTTTCCGATTCGGGCATGGACATGAACGCCATCGATCCCACCCGGGTCGGCGTCATGGTCGGCAGTGGCATCGGCGGACTCGACACGCTGGAAAAGCAACACGGCGCCTTGGTTCAGAAAGGGCCGTCGCGGGTGTCTCCGTTCACCATTCCCATGATGATCGCCAATATTGCCAGCGGCATGGTGTCGATGGAGTGGGGCCTGCGCGGTCCGAACATGTGCATCGTGACGGCCTGCGCGACCTCGAATCACAACATCGGCGAGGCCTGGCGAATGATCAAAATGGGCGACGCCGACGCTTTCGTCGCCGGCGGCAGCGAGGCCACCATCACCCCGATGGGCCTGAGCGGTTTCGGCAACATGAAGGCGCTTTGCCTGCGCAACGATGAACCCGAGAAATCCTCGCGTCCCTTCGACAAGGATCGCAGTGGTTTCGTGATGGGTGAGGGCGCGGGCGTGGTCGTCATCGAGGAACTGCAGCACGCTCTCGATCGCGGTGCCCGGATATACTGCGAACTGGCGGGTTACGGGGTTTCCGCCGACGCGTATCACCTCACCTCACCCCATCCCGAGGGCGAAGGCGCCAGCCGCTGCATGGAAATGGCGCTCCGTCATGCCAAGGCGAATCCCGAGGACGTCGACTACGTGAATGCCCATGGCACCTCGACCCAACTCGGCGATGTCTGCGAGACCAAGGCCATCAAGCGCACTTTTGGCGATTATGCGAAGAACGGACTCCTCGTCAGTTCGACCAAGTCCATGACCGGTCACCTCCTCGGCGCCGCCGGCGGTGTCGAACTGGCCGCCTGCGTGAAGGCGATCAACGAAGGCGTGGTCCCACCGACCATCAATCTCGACGACCCCGATCCCGAGTGCGATCTCGACTACATCCCGCACACCGCGCGCGAAGTGAAAATCGACACCGCTCTCTCCAATTCCTTCGGCTTCGGGGGACACAACGCGTCCGTGCTGGTGAGGCGTTTCGAACGATAGATCCACGGATGAACGGGAACCAATCTGACCCGACACTCTCGAAGTCTGGTTGGTTTGTCCGCTACCAACCGGTCTTCCTGAAAGCGTTTGAAGGCTACCGGTCGTCCGATTTTTTCAAGGACATCGGTGCGGGACTGACGGTGGGCATTATCGCCTTGCCGCTGGCGATCGGGTTCGGCATTGCTTCCGGAGCGGAAAATCCCGGGCAGGGGTTGTGGACGGCAATCATCGCGGGAGCGATCGTGGCGCTTTTCGGAGGCTCACGTTTTCAGATCGCGGGGCCGACGGGGGCCTTCATTCCGGTGTTGGCGGGAATCGTCGCGGTTCACGGGTATGAAGGACTGCTCCTTGCCACGATGATGGCGGGAATACTGTTGGTGGCCCTGGGATTGCTGCGAATGGGAATGCTACTTCGCTACATCCCCTATCCGGTGGTGGCGGGATTTACTTCCGGGATTGCGGTGATTATTTTCGTGAGTCAGTTGCCGGACTTTCTTGGATTGTCATTCGAACGTCCGGGACATCTGCCGGAATTGGTGTGGGAAGTGGCCGGGCACGCGGGGGGAATGGACTGGCGGGTGGCGGCTACCGGAGGCTTGTCATTTGCCATCGCGTTGTTCTGGCCAAAGCGTTTGGCGCGGGTTCCCGCGGCGATTGTTGCCGTGCTGGCCGGTTCCATTCTCGTGTATGTGAGTGGATGGCCGGTGGAAACCATCGGCGCAAAGTTCGGGGAGTTTCCGTCAGGATTTCCAGCGATTCGTTGGCCTCAGATCGATCTGCAATTGATTCGGGATCTTTCGGGGCCGGCATTCACGATCGCGGCGCTCGGCTCGATCGAGAGTCTGTTGTCAGCCACGGTGGCAGACGGGATGGCCGAAACCCGGCACGATGCCAACTCCGAACTGGTGGGGCAGGGGTTGGCCAACATCCTGTCTCCACTCTTCGGAGGATTTGCGGCGACGGGAGCCATCGCTCGCACCGCCGCCAACATTCGCAGTGGCGCCCGCTCACCGCTGGCCGGGGTGATCCATTCGTTGGTTCTCGTGGTGTTTGTGCTCGTGGCCGGCCCACTGGTCGCGCACATCCCAATCGCTACCCTGAGTGCTGTCCTGATGGCGGTGGCGGTTCGGATGGCGGAATGGGATACCTTTGCGGAACTCTGGCGGGGATCCCGGTCGGATTTCCTGGTGATGGGACTGACCTTTGCGCTGACGGTGATTTTCGATCTCACCGTCGGAGTGGCCGCGGGGCTGATCATCGCCGTCATTCTGTTTGTCAGACGGATGGAAGGCGTGAGTTCGGTGGGACTCCTGACCGAGGAGACCGACACCGAACATGACGGTTCGAACTCGCTTCGTGGAAAGAATGTTCCCGAGGGTGTGATCCTGTTTCGGTTCGAGGGCCCCTTGTTTTTTGCCGCCGCGGAAAAGCTCGAGGGGGCGCTGAGAAGTCATGGAGCCCGTCCGAAGATCGTCATTTTTCGGATGCGGCACGTGCCTTCGATCGACGCGACCGCCCTCCACGCGATGGAAGTCGCCTTGGAGAAGATGCATCGAGATGGCGTGACCGTTCTGTTCAGTGCCGTTCAGGCCCAACCGATGAAAGCGATTCGCGCCAGCGGTCTGGCCGAATCGGCCGGAGTGGAGAATTTCTTCCCCAACCTCGACAGGGCGCTGGAAAAGGCGGTCGAATTGTTGGCAGCCTCGACCAAGAGCGGTGCAATCGGTGGAATGGAGCCGGCGTGATGACGAGCGAGACGGCGGTCTCGCGTTGGCGACGGTGACCGGCTTCAGTAGGTCAGCAGCGCCATTACCGGGAATTCCCCCGCCGCTTCGGCTTCGAGAATCTTCCGGCCATCGAGAAATCCCAATTCGATGAAAAAGGCGGCGCCTACGATCTGCCCTCCCTGGCGCTTGACCAGTTCCAGGGCCGCGGCCGAGGTGCCGCCGGTGGCGAGGAGATCGTCCACGAGCAGAATCTGTTCGCCTGCGACGATCGCGTCTTCGTGAATCTCCACTGTCGCTTCGCCGTATTCCAGCGCATAGCTCATCTCATGCGTCTTCCAGGGGAGCTTCCCTTTCTTCCGAACCGGTATCAGGCCTGCTCCGATGCGATCCGCCACCGCCGCCCCGAAAATGAATCCCCGGGCATCGATCCCGACGATCTTGTCGACGCGATGACTCTCGATGAATTCCACCAACCCGTCGATCGCCAACCGGAACAGGGCGGAATCGGCGAGCACGGGCGTGATGTCCTTGAAAAGGACGCCCTCTTTCGGGAAATCCGGCACATCCCGGATCGCGGCGTTGAGTTGGTCGAGTTCGGTCGGGCTCACGGGCCGGAATCTGGCGTCTCTGGACCTCCAGGTCAATCAAAGGCGCGCGTGGTGCCGCCATTTGCAAAGGCGGAACCGCCACCGTAGGTTGCGCGCCCTTTTCCGGGCTCCAATGACGGGAAGGTGAAAGACACCTTCCGCTCACAAAACCCAAGCCATGACGATGGACAAACTGCTTCTGGCTCTGTCGACGCTCTGTTTTCTGGGCGGGTTCATCTATGTCGTTATGGCGCTGCGGAAACGGCAGCCGCGCCAGACCACCTGGTTGAATTTCGCGGTGGTGGCCGCGGGATTCGTGTTTCAGTGCCTTTTCCTGCATTCCCGCGGCCAGCTGCACGGTCGCTGCCCGGTCACCAGCGGGGCGGAGATCCTTATTTTCCTCAGTTGGAGCATCGTGCTGTTCTATTTTCTCGTGGGCCGCGCTTTTCGCCTCTCACTGCTCGGCATGTTCACCGAGCCCATCGTGTTCGTATTCCAGGCGATCGCGTTGGCGATGCTGATCGTGGGCGATGCCGGTCCTCAACCGGTGGATAGCGTCGATCCCTGGCATGAGTTTCACATCTCCGTCGCCCTGCTGTCATTCGGCGCCTTCGCCCTGGCCGGTGTCGCCGGCATCATGTATCTGGTGCAGGATCGGCAGCTGAAAAAGCATCATCTCGGCGCCCTCTTTTACCAGTTGCCGCCGATTCGCTACCTCCTCCAGGCGATCATCCGGCTGTTGGGAGTGGGGCTCGCCCTGCTTACCGTGGCGATCATCTCGGCCCTGTTCCAGGAATCCGAGCCCGATCCCAAGCACTACTCTTTGGCCATCGCGGTATGGCTCGGCTACGCGGCCTTGCTGGGCTGGCATTTCTCCGGCAAGGCCACCCCGAAACGGGTCGCCATCGGTGCCGTCATCGTCTTCGTGTTCCCGATCGCCCTGCTGGCGGCCCTCTGACTTTTCCCCCGGTTTCGACGCGTGAGCATTCTCTGTCTCGGAGTCAATTACAAGACCGCCCCGGTGGAAATCCGGGAGCGTCTCGCGTTTTCCGACCACGAGATGGAGACCCGGCTCGGCGAGATCCGCCAACTTGCTTCCGTCGAGGAATCGGTGGTCCTCTCCACCTGCAACCGCGTCGAAGTCTACGCGGCCACCGAGAATCACGGCCAGGCCTTTACCGAACTCGCCGACTACCTCGTGGCTCATTTCCGGATCGAACGGCCCGAGGACATCGAGTTTTACCGCCTGGAGGACGAGGGCGCCGCGCGCCACCTGTTCAGCGTCGCCAGCGGACTGGACAGCATGGTGCTGGGCGAGACCGAGATCTTCGGCCAAGTGAAAAAAGCCTATCACCTCGCCCACACCGCCCGGGCCACGGCGCGCCGGCTCAACAAGCTCTTCCAGCAGAGCTTCCGCATCGGCAAACTGGTCCGGACCGGCACCCAGATCCAACAGGGTTCCACCTCGGTCGGTTCAGTCGCCGTGGATTTGGCGGAGAAAATTTTCGGCCAACTGAAAGGTCGGAAAGTCATGGTCATCGGCGCCGGCGAGATGAGCCGCCAGACCGCGCAGAGCCTGTTGTCGCGGGGGGCCAGCAGCATCATTGTTTCCAATCGTTCCTTCGACAAGGCCGAGGAACTGGCCCGCGAACTCAACGGAAGCGCCGTGCGATTCGACGACTGGGAGGGCGTGCTTTCGAAGGTGGACATCATCATCAGCTCCACCGCCGCGCCCCACGCCATCATCGAGCCCGCCATGATCGAAAATGCCATGCCGCATCGTGGCGGACGATCGCTGTTGCTCATCGACATTGCCGTTCCGCGAGACATCGATCCGGGCGTCAATGAAATCGACAATGTCTATCTCTACGACATCGATTCTCTCGAAAAAGTCGCCGCCGAAGCCCGGGTCGAGCGCGAAAAACAGATCGCCGTCTGTGAGCGCCTCATTGCCAGGCATCTTGAGGACAAGGGCATTGAAGCCCTCGCTCCCGATCGGCAACCGCCCGAATCGGCGCGTGAAAAGACCCACGATCTGACGGAAGGTGGCGCGTCCGAGCCCGTTCCTCGATCCTGAATTCCCACTCCCAACTACCTGATGCCCGAAAAACTCATCATCGGCACTCGCGGCAGCGACCTGGCTCTCACCCAGACCCGCATGGTCGAGGCGGAACTGCGTGCCGCCGATTTTTCCGGCGAGATCGAGGTGAAGATCATCAGGACCATCGGCGACAAGCGGCCCGATCTTAAATTGAGCGAGTTTTCCCAGGGAGATCAACCCGTGGTCGACAAGGGCATTTTCACCAAGGAACTGGAGGAAGCCCTGCTGGCCGGTGAGATCGACATCGCCGTTCACAGTCTCAAGGATGTGCCCACCGAGCTGGGAGCGGAATTCACCCTCGTCGCCACCCTGGAACGGGCGCCGATCGAGGATGTCCTGCTCACGCGCGAATCCATTCAACCCTCTTCAATCGACGACCTGACCCTGTTGGATCGCGGCACGGTCGCGACCAGCAGCGTGCGCCGGGCCCGTCAACTCACCTGGCTGCGGCCGGAGGTGAAGGCGGTCGACATTCGTGGCAACGTGCCGACACGGGTTAAGAAACTTTTCGAAAACCCCGAGTGGGACGGCATCCTGCTGGCGCGGGCGGGACTCGAACGACTCGGCATCCTGCCAACGGGAGGAGCGGTGACGACGAGCTTCGATTTCGACGGATACACGGTGCACGCGAACCTGCTCGATCCCCGGGTCTTCCTGCCGGCGGCGGGGCAGGGAGCCGTGGCCATCGAGGCGTTGAAATCGAATACCGCGGCAGCCGAAGCCTGCGCGTTGGTCAATCATGCCCCGACCTTTGCCCGTATCACTGCCGAGCGCCATTTTCTGCATCGTCTCCAGGCCGGCTGCCAGACGCCGGTGGGCGCGCTGACCGAATTCGAAGACGAAGGTGAAATCCTGGCGATGCGGGTTCGCGTATTCAACGAAGACAACCCGTCCGCCGAACCCCTGGAAGCGGCCGCTTCGGGGCCCGCCGACGAACCCGAGACACTGGCCGACCAACTTTTTGAACTGATCCATGTCTGAATCCAAAGCGACTTCGAAATCCGCGGGCATCGTCTATCTCGTGGGCGCCGGTCCGGGCGACCCCGGACTGATGACGCTGCGTGGCCGGGAATGCATCGAGATGGCGGATGTCATTCTCTACGACTACCTGTCCAACGCCGATTTGCTCAAATGGGCGAAGCCGGAAGCCGAGAGAATCTACGTCGGCAAGAAGGCGAAAGACCACACACTGCCGCAGGGCGGGATCAACGAGCTACTGGTCCAGAAGGCGGGCGAGGGAAAGATCGTGACCCGTCTCAAGGGCGGCGATCCACTGGTTTTCGGACGCGGCGGCGAGGAAGCCCAGGAACTGCGAGCCGCGGGAGTTCGGTTCGAGATCGTGCCGGGCATCAGTTCCTCCATCGCCGGCCCGGCCTACGCGGGGATCCCGGTGACGCATCGGGCTCACAACGCCCAACTGACCATTTTTACCGGTCACGAGGATCCGACGAAAGCGGAATCGTCGATCGACTACGAACAGATCGCCAAGGCGCCGGGCACCAAGGTGATGCTGATGGGGGTGGAGCGTTTGCCCATCATCACTGAGAAACTCCAGGAACACGGCCTCGATCCCGAGACGCCGGTGGCGCTGGTTCGCTGGGCCACGACCGGGAACCAGGAAACCGTGACCGGGACCATCGCCACCATCGCCGAGGTGGTGGAAAAAGCGGGATTCAAAGCGCCGGCGGTTTGCGTGATCGGCGGCGTCGTCGGCCTGCGCGACGAACTCAACTGGTTCGAGAATCGGCCGCTGTTTGGCAAGCGCATCGTCGTCACCCGGACCCGGACCCAGATCGGCGGCGTGAGCCGGATGTTGCGTGACCTCGGTGCCGACGTTCTCGAGATTCCGACCATCCGGATCGGGCGATCCGAGGGCGACGACCTGCGCGGTTTCGCCGAGATGGTCCAGGGGGCGCATGCCTATGACTGGCTCATCTTCACCAGTCCGAACGGGGTCGACTACTTCTTCGAGATGTTCTTCAAGCTGTTCGACGACATCCGGGCCATCGGCGGAGCCCGCATCGCCTCGATCGGTCCCGGAACCACCGCGAAGTTGAAGGAGCACGGCCTCGCCGTCGACCTGGAGCCGCAAAAATCCGTGGCCGAGGGTCTGGCGGAGGCCTTCGAGAAGGAGATCGGCAGCCTGGAGAACCTGACCATGTTCTGGGCCCGGGCCGAGGGCGCGCGCGACGTGCTTTCCCAGCGCCTCAACGACGCCGGTGTCATGCTCGACGAGGGCATCGCCTACCGCACCGTTCCCGAAACCGACGATCCGACCGGCGCCGTGGCACGATTCAAAGAGGAAGGCGCCGACATCATCACCTTCACCAGTTCCTCCACCGTCGATTGCTTTTTCGAAATGGGACTCGAGTTGCCCGAGGGCATCAAGATCGCCAGCATCGGCCCGATCACCTCCGACACCATCCGCAACCACGGCCTCACCGTCGATATCGAAGCGGAGGAACACAACATCCCGGGACTGGTGGCGGCGGTGCGGAAGCTGGCGGGGGCATAAGGCGCCTTGCGCGGCTATCGACAAGGGCGGGGAGGTTCGGTTAACTTTTCCGAATGCGTGACACTTTCCGGTTTCTCGTTCTGGCCGCCTTGGTTTTTCTGGGCTTCGTGGTTGACCTTCCGGCCCAGGAAGTCGGAGGTGGGGGCGTCGATCTCGAATTCACCCACTCGATTTCCGGATTGGGCACGAAGGAGACCGCCAGCCGTGAGATCGGGGGAGTTGCGGTGACGTTTCCGGTCGATGAGTCGGACACGGTCGAGGCCCTCCGGCCTTTCTTGGAGATGTGGCTGGAGAAGCGGGGAGAAGCGGCGGCGATGGAGGCGAAGGAATTGACGCAAGCTCTCCGCGATCCGGAACTCCTCGAACTGGTTCGCAAGAACGTGCAGGGGCTGCTTGGTGGGGGGGGCTTGAGTGACGGGGCCGGGGAAGTGCTGCGAGTGGG
>JAGRPB010000151.1 GCA_020439945.1 Verrucomicrobiia bacterium | reverse complement strand
GCGATCAGCCGCGCTGAAATCCGGCCCCGGCGGGCTCGCGTGATCGTGATGGCGGTTTCGAGCTTAGCGGATATGGATCGCGGGCGACCGAGCAGCTGGTCCGGAAAAATCGATCAAGTCGTTTCGGGTGCCGAGGATGACCTTCAAAGACTTTTTGTAATCGCTTCGGGAAACACCAAAGAGCAGGGCCTGCTGAAGACATATCCTGACGGGCTGCTCGCTTCTTCTGTTCAGAATCCTGCTCAGGCGTGGAATGTGCTCACCGTAGGAGGTTTCACGGAAAAGGTGAATTTTGGCAGCGACGATGACTGGGAACTTGTGGCGAATGAGAGAGAAGCATCTCCTTTCACGTCGACCTCAGATACTTGGGACAAAAACCGATGGCCTATCAAGCCTGAGATTGTGCTCGAAGGCGGGAATGCGGTCCGGGATCGCTACAATTTCGTCGCTGGGCATGATGATCTGAGCGTGCTCACGACCGAGGCAGAGTTCCAGGATTACGGATACTTCCGTGCGTTCAACGGCACCAGTGCTGCCTCCGCCTATGCGGCGTGGATGGCGGCTCGGATTCACGTTTCTTATCCAGACCTTTGGCCTGAGACCGTTCGAGCACTCATCGTTCATTCTGCGGACTGGACCCCAGAAATGCTCGGGCAGTTTCTGAATGGCGGGGGGAAGACAGATTACGCTCGCCTCGCCCGGGCGTGTGGATACGGCGTGCCGAGCTTGGAGAAAGCCCTCAGTTGCCCCCGAAACTCGCTGACACTGGTTTCGGAGTCATCAATTCAACCTTTTGGACTTTCCGAAGACGGGAATCGGAAAGTGACCAACGAGATGCATCTCTTTGAGTTGCCTTGGCCGAAGGATGCGCTGCTCGATCTCGGTGAAACTGATGTGAGGATGAGAATTACCCTCTCCTATTTTGTCGAGCCGAGTCCTGGAGAGATCGGATGGAAGGACCGGTATCGCTACGCATCGCACGGCCTCCGGTTTGAACTCAATACCCCGGGAGAAGAACGAGAGCGTTTCGAGAAGCGAATCAATAGGCAAGCGCTTGGAGAGAACGAAGACAAACCCAGGGGGTCTGCAGCGGAATATTGGACGATTGGGTCGGCGCGTGACACTGGTTCCCTCCACTCTGACATCTGGACAGGTTCGGCGGCAGACCTGGCTGACTCGAATCTCGTAGCGATTTATCCCGTGATCGGCTGGTGGCGAGAGCGAGCCCACTTGGGAAAGTGGAACAAGAGCACTCGATATTCACTTATCGTATCAATCGAAACGCCTGACGAAGAGGTGGATATCTATACGCCAGTTGCTGCCCAAGTCGGAATATCGACACCGGTTCCGGTGGAAATTGAGATCGGGGTGTGAAAATGGCCGATGATGCTCGAGGTTTTTTTCAAGCCGAGCCGTTATCTTCTGATCATCGAGAAGAAGCTACAACGCCTGCTCGCGCAGAACCCGGCGCGCACCGATTTCCAGAAACACTACGAGGAGATCGTCGCTGAATACAGCAAGAAGAAGGACCGGGTGACGATCGAGAAGACGTTCGAGGCGCTGCTCGTCCTGCTGCAGGGACTGGATGAGCAAGAGGACCGGGCGATGCAAGAAGGGCTGAACGAGGAGAAGCTCGCTTTGTTCGATCTCCTAAAGAAGCCGGACCTGATCCAGAGGGACATCAAGCGCATCAAAGAGGTGGCTGTCGATCTCCTGGCAACGCTGAAGGCGGAAAAGTTGAAGGTCGCTCACTGGCTTTCGATTTGTAACTCGTTTATTATTAAATGGTGGAGGCGAGGGGAGTCGAACCCCTGTCCTTGTGGCCGTCCGTGAAAGCCTCTACATGCTTATTCTGTCTTTTGATTTAGGAGAGGCGTCTTCGACAGACAGAATCCGGTCTCTCCGATCGTCACTGTAACCTCTCGCTGAGCCGCCCGGACGCCCGGCGGTCAGCCAGCCTGCCAAGGTGTCGCGGCCTCGCCTCAGCAGGCGTCGGGCAAGGCCACGGGCGGCTCAATTAGGCCGCCAGAGCAAGTTCAGGTTCGTTAGTTGCGTTTATTTGTTTAATCGGCTTTTTACGAGGCCAACCGATCAACCTCGGCATGCAGCCAACCCTTCAAACCACCAGTCGAAACCAGAACGCCCCCGATTTCGTCCAGCGGATCCGAACAGGATCGCTGTCAGTTTAGTAGACAAGCTAGCGGGGTTTTCGTTCAAATGCAACGGGCTCAGAATCGAATCTCGGCCCCGAACACAAAGTTGATTCCCGGTTCGTTCTGGCCGGAACCGTGGGCCCGGTATTCTTCGTCGAAGACGTTTTCGATGGCGGCGGTGAGCCGGATGTTCTCGCGCACATCGCAGCCGGTGCGCAGGGTGGCGAGCCAGTAGCCGGGGGTGCCGCCGGGCGGGATGCGCTGGGTATCGCGGATGTCGGAGCTGCTCAGGCGATCGGCGTGGCTGACGGCGGTCACGAGTCCCTCGAGCCAGGCGCGACCATCAGCGAGATCGACCCGCAGACCGCCGAAGCCGCTGGTGGGCAGGAGACGGCTCAGGGGTTCGTCGGCGAGAACGGGGGCGGAAGTGGGGTAGGTGGATACCTGGCTGTCCTGCCAGGCGAACCCGCCGAAGAGGCGCACGTTTTCCACGATCTCGATGGCGCCGCTCAACTCGAATCCCTGGACGTGGCCTTCGCCGACGTTGGACTTGGTGACTTCCTGCAAGCCATCGACGACGCGCCCGGTGGGGGTGCGGAGAATGAGATCGTCGATGTGGGTGTAGTAGTAGGAGAGTTGGGCCTCGTAGCGGTCTGTCTGCGTCTTGAGGCCGATCTCGTAGGTGAGGAATTTCTCGGGACCCAGGCCGGGGACGGGGGTCTCGATCTCGTTGCTGCGATTGGAATCGAGCCGGGAAAGGTCGGAGAAATTGGGAGCCCGGAAAGCCTGGGAAACCCCACCAAAGACGCGCCACTGGTCGGTCTGATCGAGTCGGTAGGAGGCGCGTCCACTTCCGACGAGTTGGTCCCAACTGTCGTGGATGGAGTAGGGATCTCCGGTCTCGGGCGACTCGACTTTTCCGATGGTGGTCTCGGCATAGGTATAGCGAGTGCCCAGATCGACGGTCAGGCGTTCCCCGACGGGGGTGGAGGTGTTGACGAAGACGTCGGCGAGGTGCCAGACACCGTCGTCGCCGACCGGTCCCTGGATCTTGGAGCCTTTGAAGGAGCCGTCCGCATTGTAGTCGTCGCGAAAGGAATCGACCCGATCCTGGTAGTAGCTGGCTCCGTAGACCACGTCGGTCCAGTCGAGAGCCTTATCGAGCTGGACGGATGCGCCGAAGCTGTCGAGTTCGAAGCCCTGGATATCGACGCGTCCGTCGGAGCGCTTCCGGTAGCGTTCTTCATCGTGTCGTTGGTGGGAGAGGCTGACCAAGTAGTGATCGAAGAGCGCGGTATCGGCGGCGCCGTCGAGTTGGATGTAGGACAGCATCCGGCTCTGATCGAGAATGCGGGCGCGTTCGTCGCCGACGTCGGTTCCTTCCCAGGGAATCGCGTAGATGGTCTTGTGAACTCGCCAGGCGTCATCCTGGTGGAGCTGCTGATGGAAAATCGTGAGGCGAGTGTCGTCGTTGAGAAAAAGCTCGAGCTTTCCGTCCACGGCCCATTCCCCGTAGCCGGTGTGTGGCAGTTCGCCGAGTCCGGCGGCGTCGATGTCGCCGAAGTCCTTGTAGGTGCCGCCAAAGATGAAGCCGTATTTGCCGGCTTCGCTGACGGAGGCTTCGCCGCGCTGGATGAAGCTGTTCTCGCCGGTGGCGTAGCGCGAGTAGGATCGGGCGGAGGCGAGGAATCCGTTGTCGGCGTAGACGGGGCGCCGGGTGAAGGCCTGGAGGGTGCCGCCGACGGCGTCGCTGCCGTAGAGGACGGAGCCTTGGGATTTTACCAGCTCGATGCCGGAGAGTCCCTGGGCATCGACGGTGTTCCAGTACTGGTTGGGACCGGACCGGAAGGTGGCGTTGTTGAGCCTGATGCCGTCGATGAGGAATAGATTGTGGTAACCGGTAAAGCCACGGACGAAAGGCGAGCCCTGGCCGTGGGCGGTTTTCTGAACGATGACACCGGGAGTCTGTTCCAGGGCTTCGGGCACGGTGCGAATCGCCCGTTCCCTGAGGGTGGTGTCGTTGAGCGATTCGACCAGGTAGGGTGTCTCCAGGGTGCTTACCTCGGTGCGTGATGCGGTCACGACGATGGTGCCGATTTCACCGAAATAGACGGGTTCCATGGGAGAATCGGCCTCAGCCGGATCCAGGCCGGTTTCCTGGGCGAAGATCGTGGTGCCGAGGGCGAAACAGAGGGCGAAAACGGCACTTCCGAGTTGGGGGAAAGCGGATGGGTGTGCAAATTTCATGGCCCCGAAAAGAGGTGAGCGCGTTCGATTTGGCAATCCTTCGGTCGAGAAATCGTTGAAGTGGTCAAAAAATGTCCACTTTCCGCGGGATTGAAAACGGGCGGCGCTCGTTGCCAAAGTCCGGGGGGATGGTTTGGTGGTGAGACTTTCTGAAAGCCCGAGTTCCTTCATGCGCACGCCATTCACGATTCTTTGTGTCTTGGGATTTCTCCTTTTCGGATGGGGCGGTGATTGCCCGCTCCTGGCCCAGGATCCGGGGAATCGAACTCAGATCGCAGACGCGACGCCCAGGGAGGTGGGGGCTTTGCGCGATTCCGCCGTCCTCGAATCGCATCTGAAGGAGATTGAGACCGATTCGGGTCTCGATGACGCGACGAAGAAAATCCTCGGCGATCGCTATCGCGAGGCGTTGGATTCCCTGAAGCGGGCCGCAGAATATCGCGAGAGGGAAGCGACTTATCGTTCGGCGCTGGAAGCCGGTCCGGACACAATCAAAAAGACGCGTTCCGAGATCAGTCAGCTGCAACGGCAGATCGATGCGGCGGAAAAGTCGCCTCCGGCGAAAATCAACTACTCCGACACCGAGCTGGATTCGGCGCTGACGGGCGCGCAGACCCAGGTTGCCTCTCTCAAAGCGGCAAAGCAGGGGCTGGAGCAAAAAGAGGATCGGAGCCGGCTGCGTCCGACCCAGATCCGGGATCGCCTGCCGGAAGCCCGGGCGGAACTCGAAGCGGTTCAGGAATTGCTCAACGGCGCCGGACGAGGGTCGCGGCCGGGCGGGCAAAACCAGGGGCAGGATTCGATGATGGAAAAGAATCGCGCCCTGCGATCGGCTCTGGAGGCGGAAATCGCGATGCTGGAGCAGGAGGATCTCAGCTTTCAGGTGAGAGACGAGATGTCTGAGGCGGCCATCGATCTGGCGGATCTGAAGCTGACGGTGGCGGAAAAGTCGTTCGCCGCGTTGCAGTCCATCGCTTCGACCCGGTCCACCGACACGGTCGATCAGGCTGAGAAACTGTTGAAGAGCCTGGACCCAAACCAGGTGGATAGTGATGAGACACTCGTGAACCTGAGCGGGGAGATCTCGAAACTGATCGATCAGAGTCGCCAGGTCAGCCAGGCGATCCCCACCACGGAAAGGATGCTGGCGGAGCGGGAGAAAGAGGCCGAGCAGATCCGGGATGCTCATGAAGACATTCGCGAGCAGTTGGAACTCGGCGGACTGGAGAGCGATTTTTCGCAGACGCTTTTCGACCAGATCAATCTGTTGCCGGACACGAAGACGACCGCGGCTCAGGTCATTGATTCACAGGAGAAACTGGCGTCGGCGCGGAGCGGCCTTTTCAAACTCGAGAGAGCCACCCGGCAGCAGGCGCTGGAATCAGGCACCGAGAAGAGCGGAGCGGAGTCAAAGAAGGCTGATGCCTCTCTGGTGGCTCAGCTCACGGAGACCAAGGAATCACTCTCTCGCGCCCTGCGTTCGAATTACGAACGCCTGGTTCGGAGTCTCTCGGATCTCGATGCTCGGAATCGGGAGATTCACCAGAACAACAAGGACTTTCGAGGTTTCGCGTTGGAGAAGCTTTTCTGGGTGCGCAGTTCGCCCATGATCGGAAACGGAACGATGAAATCGCTGCCGGAGGCGATCGCGTTTTCTTTCGGACCGGGCCGACTTTCCGATCTGAAAGACAGTCTGAAAGTGGTTCCCGTGGCTTTCTGGGTTTTCACCGGAGCGCTGCTGCTGTTTCTCCTGGCTTGTCGGCCGATTTTTCGGCGTTGGCTGCGGGATTCGGGGCAAAAAACGCGCCGGATTTCCACCGACAAATATTCGCACACTTTGGTGGCGTTCGTGGCCACCGTGCTGCTCGCCTTGCCGGCCTTTCTGGTATTTTTTCTGCCCGGCATCGCCCTGATGTCGCACGCCCTGGGGTCGATCAAGGGGGATTGGAGCTACGGTCTTGGCAAGGCGCTGGTGAAAGATGCGACGCTCGTGTTTCCGCTCTATTTCCTGATCGTGCTCTGTCGAAAGGGCGGACTGGGGGAAGTCCATTTCCGATGGAGCCGGGATATCCTGCGCCGCGTCAGGCATGTGGCGGCCTGGATGATTCCCGTCAGAATTGTCGCCGCGACGACGCTCCTCATGGTGGTGAACGAGTCCGGAGGTGCTTATCTCAATAGCCTGGGTAGACTGGGCGGGCTTTTCGATGTGATCGGGATCGGCGTGCTGCTGGCGCTGCTGATGCATCCGTCGACCGGCATCTCCAGCGTGGTGAATCGGGACACGCCGGGTTCGTTGTTTGGACGCTTTCGTCATGTTTGGTTTTCCGTGGTCATCGTGACGACCGTGTTTTTTACGGGGCTGCTCTGTGTGGGTTATGTTTTTACCGCGCTGATCCTGATCGAGCAGATCGAGTTCGGTCTTACCGGTATTCTGGTCGGCTTTGTGGCCTACGGAATGATCCTGCGTTGGTTCACCATTGGTGAGCGAAAGCTGGCGCTGGAGGAGTTGCGGGAAAAGCGCCGCGCTCGTCAGGAGGCGCTGGCCGCGAAGGTGGAGCAAAGCGATGAAGGCGAGGGCGAAGAAGGCCGCATCCCGGAGATCAAGGAAGACGATCAGTTGGAAATGTCCGAGGTGAGTGGGCAGACGCGCCGGTTGATTGCCTTTGTGGTCGGTGCGGTGCTCGTATTCCAGTTTTACTCGAACCTGATGCAATTCGGGCCGGTGATCGAAGTCTTCGATCAATTCAAAACCTTCGGAGGCATCAGCATTGCCGATATCGCGATGTTTGTTTTCGTCGTGGTGATCGTGTGGGAGGTGACGAGGAATCTCCCGGGGCTGCTCGAGATGCTGATCCTGCGACGGCTCGAATTGGATTCGGGAACTCGGAACGCGATCGTGACGCTGGCGAAGTATGTGGTCTATTCGATCGGCGCGATCGTTCTTTTCCAGAACCTGGGAGTGGATTGGTCGCAGTTCGGCTGGATCGCCGCCGCGCTCGGTGTCGGGATCGGTTTCGGTCTCCAGGAAGTGGTCGCGAATTTCATCAGCGGGATCATCCTCCTGTTCGAGCGACCCATCAGGGTGGGGGACATCGTGACCATCGACGGGATCGACGGCGTCGTTTCGCGGATTCAAATCCGCGCCACCACGATCATCAACTGGGACCGGAAAGAGTTCATCGTTCCCAACAAGCAGTTCGTGACCGGAACGCTGCTGAACTGGACGCTGAGCAATCCGATCAACCGTATCGTCATTATCGTCGGTGTCGCCTACGGAACGGACACCGAGGAGGCGCAGGAAGTCCTTTTCAAGGTCGCGCGGGATCATCCGCTGATCATGGAGGAACCGGCGCCGCTGGTCAGTTTCGAGGAGTTTGGCGACAGCGCGCTGAAGCTGGTGCTGCGCTGCTATCTGCCCAACATGGACAACCGGCTGAAAACGATTTCCGAACTTCACACGGCGGTGGACAAACGCTTCAAGGAAGCGGGGATCGAAATCGCGTTTCCCCAGCTGGACGTTCACTTGCGAAAGGAATCCTGAGTTTTCCGGAGGACTTCGATTTGATTTTCGACGCGAGCGGGGCTTAACAGGAGGGAATCCGGTCGCCGGCCGGATTGCCTTGGTCAAGAAAGATTTCGTCTCGTCTCATGGAACCCATCTACCGTCTCGGCTACACGCTTTCGAATCTCGTCGCGCGACTCTATTTCCGTCGCCGGGTGATCCATCCGGAGAAGCTGGCGGTTCCCGGCGGGTGCCTGGTGGTGGCGAATCACACCAGCTTTCTCGATCCGCCCATGATCGGTTCGGCATTCCCGGAAGCGATCCACTACATGGCGCGAAAGACGCTTTTCAGTAACAAAGTCGCCGATTGGATCTACCGGCATTGCAATGCGATCCCCGTCAATCAGGAGCGTCCCGAGCTGGCGACCATCAAGCGCATCCTGCAGCTGGTGGATCAGGGCGAGAAGGTGCTGATCTTTCCCGAGGGAGAACGCACCCGGGACGGGCAGTTGAAAGAAAAGGGGGCGCCAGGCATCGGCATGCTGATCGCGAAATCGAAAAAACCCATCCTTCCGGTGCGACTTTACGGGGCCTACGAAGCCTTTCCGCGGGGCGCGAAAATTCCCAAACCCTCCCGACTGACCGTGGTGGCAGGAGACTTGCTGGATTTGAGCGAGCTGATTGAGGATGCCGACCTGAAAGGGAAGGAACTCTACCAGGCGCTCAGCGACCGGGCCATGGAGGCCATCGCTGAACTGAAGTTGCCGGAAGTCACCTGAAAGCCCTTGGGTGAGGTCGCTTCGCGAAGCGACCCGGTAAAACGACCCTTTCTAAGCCAGATATCTCTTTCCGACCGACTGTTCCCGCAAATGCCTCCGCATCGTAATTTTTTCTCGGAAAAACCGCTTGTGAAATTTTTCACAAGCTCTTAAATAGCCGCCTTCGAATCTCTCTCATGGGAAACATTTTTCCACGCTGGACAAATTTTCTTCCGCTGCAGGTTCTGGTCGCCCTCGGGGGCGTCGGAACGCTGGTGGTGGCGATCCTCTGGTACTCTTTCACGCCGAAGTACACGAGGGTGGGCTATGAGCCGCAGCAGCCGATTCCGTTCGATCACAGCCTCCACGCGGGTCAGTTGGGAGTGGATTG
Organism: Verrucomicrobiia bacterium; assembly: GCA_020439945.1. GTDB lineage: Bacteria > Verrucomicrobiota > Verrucomicrobiia > Verrucomicrobiales > DEV007 > JAEUHH01. The sequence goes on along the minus strand of JAGRPB010000151.1, from coordinate 4,929 downwards.
CCGTTACTGCCACAGCAATGTGGAGAAGTCCTCGCACTCCAACATTCCGAATTCGCAAGTGTGCTGGAACTGCCACGGGCCCGGCAAGGTGAAGTCCGACAGTCCCAAGCTGGCGGTGCTGCGTCAGGCGATGGACCCGAACAGTGATGGTTACACCGGCGAGCCGATCCGCTGGGTGCAGATTCACGAGACGCCCGACTACGCGTATTTCAATCACTCCGCGCACGTGAATCGCGGGGTCAGTTGTGTCGAGTGCCACGGCAAGGTGAATGAGATGGCGGTGGTGAGTCATCAGAAGCCGCTCAGCATGAGTTTTTGTCTCGATTGCCACCGCAATGTGGAGAATCACCTGCGCCCGGTCGATGAGATCACCAATCTGGACTGGACGGCGCACGATCTGGATCGCGACGCTTTTTACGCCTATCTCGCCGGCAAAACCGGAAAGGCGGCCGATGAATTGAAGGCCGATGGGCCGGATGAGATCGATCAGGAGGTGCTTGGGGTCTACCTGAAGGACGCTTGGAATATTCATCCTCCCCAGGATTGTGCCGCCTGTCACCGATGAGTTGGTGATGACCGCGGATCGATCGCCTCATCTCAGCAGCAGAACGAAGCAGTTTTTCTTGTCGAAAGAATGAAACGTCAGTGGAAACATCCGGAAGCTCGGGAAACGGGTCGTCAGTATTGGCGCAGCCTCGGTGAACTGGAGGCGAGTCCCGAGTTCCGCGGTTGGTTGGAGCGTGAGTTCCCGCAAGGCGCGGCCGAGTTGGAAATGGACGACGTCTCCCGGCGAAACTTCGTCAAGCTCATGGGGGCGGCGACGGCCCTGGCTGGTTTTGGCTCCGTTGGTTGTCATCGCCCGGTGCGTCACCTGGTGCCCTACAACGAGCATGTCGAGTGGGTGGTGCCGGGCAAGGCGCTCTACTACGCGAGCGCCAAGCCGCGCCTGGGTGGTCGCGGTTGTGATCCGCTGGTGGTGACGACCCACGAGGGGCGCCCGACCCGTGTCGATGGCAACAAGCTTCATCCTGCCGTTTCGGGCGGATCGGATGCCTTCACCCAGGCTTCGGTGCTGGATCTCTATGATCCGGATCGTTCGCGCGAGTATCTGAAAAATGGATCGGCGGCGGATGGTGAATCTTTCGAGGCGGAATTTCTCAAAGGATTCCGTGAGGCGGCTTCCGGTGAGGGGGTTGCCTTTCTGATCAGTGAGGGATACGCGCCGACCCGGAATCGCCTGCTGAAGGAAGTGGTGGCGAAGTATGCGGGAGCGAAGGTTTTCGGCTACGAGCCTCTGGTGTCAGCCGGTCTGGCGGCGGCGGAAGCACGCCTGTTCGGTCCCGGTGTGGCGCAATCGCCGCGATTTGATCGCGCCCAGAAAATCCTCGCGCTCGACTCCGATTTCCTCGGTCTCGACAAGATTGGTGATGATCCGGTCGCTGAATTCGCCAAGGGTCGCAAGGTGATCGACGAGGGCGGTGAGATGAATCGCCTCTATGTCATCGAGTCGGCGTTCACCTTGACGGGCGGAATGGCGGATCACCGTTACCGTCTCGCGCCGAGCCAAGTGCCGAATGTCGCCATCCTGCTGGCGCTCGAAGTGGCGAAGGCGGCCGGTGACAATGCGCTGGCGGGCGCGCTCAAACCGCTGGCTTCCAAGATCACGGCCGCGATTTACAACGGTGAATGGATTCGCGAGTGTGCCGCGGACCTGGTGGCTTCCAAAGGCAAGGCCATGCTGGTGGCGGGCTCCCGTCAGCCGGAGTCGGTTCATGCGCTCGTTGCGGCGGTGAATTCGGTTCTCGGTGCTTTTGATGGGGGTGAGCCGGTCATCGGGGTGCTTCAGACGGAGGCACCGGTCGCTCCGGGTCTCGGCGAATTGGCCAAGGCGATCGAGGCGGGCCAGGTCAAAACGCTTTTCATCACTTCCGAGGCCGATCCGATCGCGGACGCGCCCGCGGATCTTCAGTTCGCCGAATTGCTTGGCCGGGTGGAAAATGTCGTTCATCTCGGCGAGCGCCGCAATCTGACGGCTCGCGCCGCCAGCTGGCACATCCCGGGGGCTCATTACCTTGAGGCCTGGGGTGACTGGCGCAGTGCCAGTGGTGTCTACTCGGTTCAGCAGCCGATGATTCAGCCGCTTCACGGTGGGGTGTCGGAAATTCATTTCCTGATGTCGCTGCTCAACGCGCCCGCCGAAGGTGAGGCTCCGGCGGCGATGCCGGGATTGCCCGTGCCCGATGCTCCGGCATTGGCCGAGGTGAAAAAGACCTTCGCCCAGGTGGCGGGTGGCGCCGACTGGCGCACCGCGGTCCGCGACGGTTTCGCCAAGGGTTCCGCTTTCAAGCCCGCGGGTGCGGTGAAAGTGGATCCGTCAGCAGTGGCGGCGGCCTTTTCCGGGGCGCCGAACATCGACGTGCCGGCTCCGGGGGCGCTTGAGATTTCGCTGGTCCCCGGATCTTCGACCTATGATGGCCGGTTCGTGAACAATGGTTGGATGCAGGAAGTGCCTGATCCGATCACGAAACTGACCTGGGACAATGCCGCCCTGGTGAGCCAGCTCACGGCCAAGGTGCTTGGCGTCAAGGCGGGAGACATGATCGAAGTGGCGGTGGGTGAGGCGACGGTCTCGCTGCCGGTTTTGGTCAATCCCGGGCAATCCGATTTCACCATCGAAGTGGCCGTGGGTTACTACGGTGACCTCAAGGGCGATGATGGAAGCCAGCTCGATATGGGCTCCGTCGCGAGTGGGGTCGGTTTTGATGTGTGGGGAATGCGCACGACGGCGGCTCCCTTCGTCATTCCGGGCGCGACCGCGACCAAGCTGGGCAGTCGTCACGATCTGGCGCTGACGTCCGAGCACTACTCAATGGAGGGCCGGGCCATTGTTCGTGAAGGAACTGTGGGGATGTATGAGGAAGATTCGCATTTCGCGGGTCATCAGGGCATGGATGCCCACATTCCCGAGAACATCACGCTTTACGAAGGCCCTGATTACGCGAATCCCGACAGCGAGCGCAATCATAACAACATGTCGCCGGCCATCGATGGCCACGAGTTCCGGGTCGATCCGGATCATCAGTGGGCCATGGTGGTCGACCTGAATTCCTGCATCGGTTGCACGGCCTGCACCGTGGCCTGTCAGAGCGAGAACAACATTCCGATCGTCGGCAAGGGCCAGGTCATTGCGGGTCGCGAGATGCATTGGGTCCGCATGGACCGGTACTTCTCCAGTCCGAAGGACAGCGAAACCGTTTCGAGTCGCGGGACCGTGTTCGATTACATCGCCGGAGCCGAATCCACCAGGGAAGAGCCCGGGAAGCGCACCGTCGACGACGATCAGGTCGAGATGTTGCCGCAACCGGTGGCCTGCCAGCAGTGCGAATCCGCGCCCTGTGAGACCGTTTGCCCGGTCAATGCCACCGTTCACACCGGCGACGGTCTGAACGCGATGACCTACAACCGTTGCATTGGCACGCGTTACTGCGCCAACAACTGTCCCTACAAGGCGCGCCGCTTCAACTACTTCGATTACAACAAACGCCCGATCGATCGGCTCTACCAGGGCCCGCTCGCGCCGGCCTCCGGTCGTGCCACGACCACGGAGCAGCTTCAGAAGAACCCGAACGTCACCGTGCGCATGCGCGGGGTCATCGAGAAGTGCACCTACTGCGTGCAGCGCCTAGTGGCCGCCAAGGTCGCGGCGAAAGCAGCGGCGCGCGATTCCGCCGACGTTCAGGTGCCCGCCAACTCGGTCACCACGGCCTGTCAGGATGCCTGTCCTTCGCAGGCGATCGCCTTCGGGAACTGGAAGAACGAGGACGATCGGGTGACCCAGATCAAGGGATCCATGGTCGAGGGGGGCAAGAACCAGCCCCATCCCCGCCAATACGACCTTCTCAAGTATATCGGCACGCGTCCGCGCACCAGCTACCTGGCGCGCATCAAGAACCCGAATCCGAAGATGCCCGGCGCCGAGCGGGTGGGCCGGGTCACGGCGGGCATGCATTGAGGCGTCATCCTTTCTTTACCTTTCACCTTCTTACCCATCTAAATGGCCAACGGAACGACAGATCAGGCGGTGCATCCTACCGAAGCGGAAGGAGTGGCGCGCGAGCCTCTGGTGCTGAACAACCGCTCCTTCAGTTGGATCACTGAGAGGATCTGCGGGATTGTGGAAAATCGGCAACCGCTGGGCTGGTGGTTCCTGTTCATCCCGTCGGTCATCCTTGCCGGGTGTCTCATCTTTACCCTGGTCTACCTCGTTTCGACCGGGGTGGGCGTCTGGGGCAACAACCAGCCGGTGGCCTGGGGCTGGGCGATTGTGAACTTCGTGTTCTGGATTGGTATCGGTCACGCCGGAACGCTGATTTCCGCCATTCTTTTCCTGACCCGTCAGAAGTGGCGGACGTCGGTCAACCGCTCGGCGGAAGCGATGACGCTCTTCGCGGTGGTTTGCGCCGGGATCTTCCCCGGTTTCCACGTCGGACGTTTCTGGATGGTGTGGTTCCTGGCCCCGGTGCCGAATGCCAACGCGATCTGGCAGAACTTCAAGAGCCCGCTCCTGTGGGACGTGTTCGCCGTCTCGACCTATTTCACGGTTTCCGTCATTTTCTGGTACATCGGCCTGATCCCCGATCTGGCCACGCTTCGCGACCGTGCCAAGACCAAGATCCGGAAGGTCCTCTACGGATTCTTCGCCCTCGGCTGGCGCGGGGGTAATCGCCAGTGGCAACACTACGAGATGGCCTACCTCCTGCTGGCCGCGCTCTCCACGCCGCTGGTGCTCTCGGTGCACTCGGTCGTGTCCTTCGACTTCGCGACCTCGGTGGTTCCGGGTTGGCACACCACCATCTTCCCGCCCTACTTCGTGGCGGGCGCCATTTTCGGTGGCTTCGCCATGGTGCTCACGCTCATGCTTCCCTGTCG
>JAGRPB010000150.1 GCA_020439945.1 Verrucomicrobiia bacterium | reverse complement strand
AGAAATGCGGTCCGAGATCAAGCGCGATGCCGCCAGCCTCGGCGAGCACATGGCGCCAGGGCGTTTCCGCCACGATCAGGTCCGGCGCCCACCAGGTTCCCACATTGCCCATCAGCGCCATCTGCAACCGACCGGCGGGCCCTTCCTCCCGCAGCGCCCACGCCGCCCGCCGCACATCGGCCCGGAAACGCGCATTCTCGAAGACACCAAACGACACGCCGGCGGCGTCCGCCCGATCGCACATTCGGCGCGCCGCTTCCATCGTCACCGCCAGGGGTTTTTGCGACATCACGTGCTTTCCGTTTTGAAATGCCAGCTCGGCGATCTGGTGATGCAGGCTGTGAATGGTGAAGTCGTTCACCGCATCGATCGGTCCCGCCTCGATCATCTCACGATAGTCCGAGTAGATCGCCACCTCGACGCCCGGCTGGAAATCCGAGAGATATTCGTCACCCACTGCCAGCGGATCGCCCGGGATGTCCGACACCGGTTTCCGCTGAGGCGGTCCTTCGGCGCGTTTCACGTAGCTGCGAGCATCATCCGCCTTGCGCGAGCAGAGCGCCGTGATCTGGAAATCATCGACTCCCGCCTCGCGCAGCAGACGATAGCCGCGCAAATGGGCCGCCAGGATGCGCCCACAACCGACAATGCCAATCCGAATCATGCGGGCCACCCTAGCGACATCGCCGACGAGGAAAAAGCGGAAAACCCCACGGATTCACGGTCGGGAAAACGCAAAAAAACCAAAATTGACTCTTCGTTGCAAATCAGAACTCCGAGGCGAAACTAGGCGTTCTAGAAAAATTTAGGAGAACCGTATTTTCAGAATAAAATCATGCCAAACGGCAGTCATCAGAATCGCCCCATTTCCCCGCTTCATCTGGTTGGCCTTTCGGGCGTTGTGATCGCGCTGATGCTTTTGTTGCCCACCTGTGAGAGCACTCGAAAAGGCACCCTGTTCCAGCCGGTCGAGTTGTTTCTCCTTGCCGATCAGGCATCGGAGAGGACGCCGGTTCCCTATAGCGACGCCACCGGCACCATCACCGGATTCGTGAGTCCTCAGCCCGATTTTGTGATCAACCGGATCGACGAGTTGCTCCTGGAAACCCGCCAGCTACCCATCTTCGAACGCGGCCGAATCGTGGGAAAGCAACCGCATCGATTCGCCACGCTCTACCTTCCCCGGCGCGATCGAAAAGCCCTGGCCGAATTCTCGGAAACTGCCGTCGGCCGCGTTCTCCTGATCCGCATGGCCGGTCGGCCACTTTCATCGACCTTCGTGACCCAGCCGCTGACAAAGGACGACGCATTCGTCATTTCGGGACCCGCCGACGAGGAAATGCGACGCGCCATCCTGATGCTGCAGGCAAGTTACGAAGGGCGACCGCCGATCCCGGAATCGATACCCCAGAAGTGATCGGTCGGCGCCTCGGCACATTACAAGGTTTCCACCGATATCCGAGAGGTCGAAACCAGGCCCGATAGCGGATCGGTCGCTCGAACCAGGTGCGTTCCGGGCTTGAGGATCAGCCACGCGCGTCCGCTCACGGGATCCGCCTCCACTTTCAATGTGTCGCTGGCCCACTCCACCTCCGCGGCGTCATCGGCATCGACCTTGAGGGGAAATCGGCTGCCTCCCCCGGGAAGATCGGGATCCAGGTAGGCGACCGTCCCTGACAGTGGACTCACGATTCGCAACGTTCGTAGAGATTCATCAACCGGCTTCGTTTCGCTGGCCAGACCATCATTCGAACCTTCGCTCCCCCTGCCTTTCAGCCAGGCCGCATAGACCGCCGGCAGTTTGGCCCGCCCTTCCTCGTCGTAATCTTCCGATGTTGCCGGCCTCGGCAGATTCTCGCGCCGGAACCATTCACGGGTGACGTGCCGGGGTGGCAGCGGCAGGAGCCCTTCGATCACCCGTTTTCCCAATGCCGGGTCGATCTCCGCCTCAACCAGGTTCTCCGGCCGGGCGTACCAGGTCGGCTCGACGTGTCGATGCAGTTCCGTCATCACGGCGTGAAAAATCGGACCCGCCCCGCTGACTCCGGACACGTCCTGGAGCGGCGTGTTGCCGAAGTGCCCCACCCAGACACCGACGGTGTATTCCGGAGTGAATCCCACGGTCCAGTTGTCGCGGTAGTCCGTCGATGTGCCCGTCTTGGCGGCGACTCGAAACGGAAAACGCAACGGCGAGTTCAAACCGAAGGCTTCCGCGCGGGCGAGATTGTCGCTCAAAATGTCGGCGATCAGCCAACAGGCGTCACGATCGAACAGGGTTGAGTCGGCGATCCTACCCTGTTGGGTCAGCCGGTAGGGGCGGTATTCGCCAAGGCGCGCCAGGCAGGCATAGGCGTTGGTCAGCTCGATCAGGCGCACCTCGGCGGTCCCGAGCGTGAGCCCGAGACCGTAGCGATTGGGATCGGGATCGAGGCCGGTGAATCCCAGCTGTTTCGTCAGCGTCGAGTGCAACCGTTCCGGACCACCAATGGCATCGAGCATCCGCACCGCCGGCACGTTCAAAGAATTCGCAAGGGCGCGGCGCACCGTCACGGGACCGCGAAAGCGACGATCGTAGTTCACCGGACGATAGGCGCCGGTGGGTGTCGGGAATTCCACCGGCACGTCGGGAAGCACGGTCGCCGCCGTTTTTCCCTGCTCCAACGCGAGCAGATAGGTGAATGGTTTCAGCGCCGATCCCGGAGAACGCGGCGTCCACGCGCCATTGATCTGGCCACCGGGCGAGCCGAAGAAGTCGCGCGACCCGGCCAGGGCGAGCACCTCGCCGGTGGCGTTTTCGATCACCACCACGCCGGCCTGCGTGGAGAGGCGACCGCCAATCAATTGATCGAGCGCTCGCAACTGGATCTCGATCTCGCCTTCGACGAAATGCTGCAATTCCAGATCCAGCGTCGTCCGGGCTGACAACTCCCCGCCGTCTTCCTCGGCCATTCGCACCAGTTCGATGAAATGCGGCGCCTCAAATTCGCCCACCGGACCGCTTTCAGTCAGTCGCAGCGCTTCCGTTTTTGCGGCGGAGCATTGAGCGTCCGAGATCCATTGCTCCTCCCGCAATCGACCAAGGATGTATTGCTGTCGCTCGCGGGCGCCGTCGAAATTCCGATACGGATTGAATCGGGTCGGCTTGTTGGGAAGACCGGCGAGAAAAGCGCTCTCGGCCACGGAGAGATCGCCCAGCGGCTTCCCGAAATAGCCTCGAGCTGCCGCCCGACAACCCGTCAGCTGATTTCCATAAGGTAGCCGGTTCAGGTAGGCGGTCAGGATCGCATCCTTGTCCCAGCTCATCTCCAGCTTCCTCGCCGTCATCATCTCGACCAACTTGGTGCGCAGGTTTCGCGAGCGCGGAGGCGAACTGATCTTGACCAGTTGCTGGGTGATGGTCGATGCGCCGGAGACGAACCGGCGATGGATCACCGCATCGCGCGCCGCCCGCGCCAATCCGAAGAAATCGATGCCGCTGTGGGAATAGAAACGGCTGTCCTCCGCCGCCAAGGTCGCCTCGATCAGCGATTTCGGAATCTCATCGAGTGTGGCCGGATCATCGATTCGAAGATCATCGTCCGCCAGCAGTCGCCGCAGTGGCCGGCCGTTGCGGTCGGTATAGGTCACTCCCGGCGCGAAAGAATCGGGCCGAATCAGCCCCTCCGGCAGGGGAAAGAACGCCGGAACCGCGAACATCCCCAACAGCCAGGCCGCGAGGACCAGACCGAGGAGACGTCCGAGGCGCTGAAGGCGTCTTTTTTTCATGACGACCACTTGAATCAGTTTTTCGCCACCCGGTTCTTACCCGGCAATTTCAGCGGCTCGGCCACGATCCGAACCGTGCCGCTGAGACCGAAGCGCTGCGGTTCATACATCGCTTCCAGTTTCGCCGGCGGTGCCGTCACGGTTCCGGGCGCCACGACGCGAGCGAGATACTGGACCGCGTATTCGCCGCCCCGATACAGGTAGTCGCAGAAGAACAGGGCGCGCTCTTTTCGCAACTCGCGATGGTTGCAGTAGAGCCACTTCCAGTTGCCCTTGAAAGCGTGTTGCTTGCCACCGGACTGGGTTTCGAAATTCGGATTCACCGCTTCAAAAATGGCCGGCAACGGATCGTCGATAGCGAGATACTGATAGCGCTCGTCTTCCGGCACGCTGAGGTGCAGGGTCACCAGCACCAGGTCGCCCACTTCGAGCGCTTTCTCGATTTCGGACACTTCGCCATCCTGGCCCAATCGATGATAGGTGCGCTCGATGGCCAAACCGTGATTCTCGGGATCGCGCGGCACGATCTCCGGCTGCGCCGCCACCTCGACGTGGGTAAAGAGCCTGGCGGATGAATCGATCGAAACTCGCAAGGGAACGTCTTTGATTCCTTTCTCGTACTCGAAGGTGAACAACTCGCCGGTCAGCTGTTTCCCAAAATGAATCTCGCGGGTTTGATCCCCGAAACGCACCGTCGCCACGGTGTCGACCAGGGCCGAGGCTGTGGCTTCCGCGTGAGCGGTCACCGCGAACAAGCCCCAGCTGTTGAGGTAGGTGCTACCCCAGGCAGCCCGACCGCGCGGCGCTCCGAGGAGCTCGTCGAGCAAGTTGTCGGCACGATCACCGAGAGCGTCCCATCGGCTCCACGCCATCAGTTCCATCGCCGTGGTAAAATGGCGGCGATACCAATGACCGGAGTTCTCCTCGGCGGCGTAGGCCCCGCGATCAAGCAGGCGAGTCACCCGATCCTTCACGGTTTCGTCACGGTTTTCTCCAGCCGTCTCCATGATCGCCAACGCCAGCAGGGCGCGGGAATCGGGGGAAAGTTCGGCCCGTTTCCGATAGAGCGTTTCGTGGTAAGCCGGTTCCGATTTGCCCGCCAACGCCAGGGTGTAGGCGGCCAGGGTCCGCTGATAGAGATCGTAGCTGTCTTTCACCTTGGCGGTGTCGCGCAGTTGCTCGGACAGGTAGGACCAGAGTGCGTCGAGGCGTTCTTCCGGCAACTCGACGCCCTGTTTTTTCGCCAGCGCCAGGGCGATGCCGCCGTAGGCGCTGCCCCAGAGCATTGAGTTGTCTCCGCCGGGCCAGTAGCTGAGACCCCCGTCGCGGGTCTGCATGGAAAGCAGGCGTTTCGTGCCCGCGTCGATCGCCGACGTGACCTCGGCTTCGCTACGATCGAGTTGCGGCAGAGCCTCCCGCAGAGGACGCATCGTCAGCCACGGCAAGGTCGAGGAAGTCGTCTGCTCGACGCATCCATACGGATAGTGAAGCAGGTAATCGAGTGCATCGAGCGCCTCGGCGACCCGCGAATTGGACACGGTGACTTTCACTTCGCCGCGACCGGTCAGGAGACGTTCGTTGACTTCCGCGAGCAGGTTCGCGTCCGACTTTTCTTCCTCCCGTTTGATGGTGAAGGAGTGGGTCTCGCGAAGAATCGGCATCGGGTAGCCGATCTCGAGTTTCGACTCCACGGCATCAGTCAACGCAGGATCCTTTACGTTGCTCGCCTTCCAGGTCCACGTTGCCTCACCTTTCCGGGTGAAAAGGGCGGGAAAAGCGACCTTGCCCGTTTCACCGGCCGCCATCGTCACCCGGCGAACGCGCAGATCGGGGCGATCCGCCTCGCTGGCTTTCATCAAAGTGGTTGGCACCAGTCCTTCGGCTTCGGGAAGGAACTCGGCGTGACGATCGAGTTGAGCCCGGACCTCCAGTTCCACCGGAGCGTCAGTGTTGTTGTGAAGCACGGCCGAGAGATCCATCCGGTCTCCCGCATTGCCGAACGCGGGCAGGGACGGTTCGATGATGAGCGGCTTGTTGATGATGAGCCGCGCATCGGCCGAGGCGAATCGGTCTTCCTCGGCCGCCACGGCGATGACCCGATAGCTGGTCAGGTTGTCGGGCGCGGTGAACGTCGTCGTCACTCTTCCTTCGGCGTCGGTGGTCAACGCGCCGCGCCAGAAGGCGACCGCCTGGAAGTTTTTCCTCACCCGATCCGGGTCGAGCCCGCCGAGATCGTCGCCACCGCCTCCGATCACGTATCCCTTGTTGCCAAACTCCTGATCGTTCGGACTCTCGGGAAGCAAATCGGAAATGGTCTGGCCGGTATGAACCGCCAGCGGGAACGGCTCATCGAAAGTGTCTGACGGATCGGGAGTCTCGTAACCGGTGAGGCTGAGCACGCCTTCGTCAACGGCGTAGAAAGTGATTTCCGCGCCGGAAACGGGTTGCCCCTGGTCATCGGTCAACCTCGCGCCGAGCGTGACTTTGGCGCCGGGCAATTCGTAGGGCGCCTCGCTCTTCTCGATCGCCACCTTGAGATTTTTCGCCGGATCTTCCACCAGCAGCTCGCAGTAGCCGAGCCGGTAATCGGTGTTGGGATGCTCGTGCGGACTGTCGGCAGAACCGCGAACGATCAGCACCGAGGCGAAGAGATTCGGCGCACTGCCTTCACCCACCGGAACCTCGATCACCGTTTCGTGTTCCGCGATTCGTTCGACCCGGGTTTCGCGAACGCCGGCGCGCTCGACAGTAACGAGCGCGTTGCCGAGGACGGGACTGCGCACCAGTAACTTGGCGACATCGCCGACCTGATAACTTTCCTTGTCCGGAGTGACGTCGATCTGATTGCCGTCGCGCCAGGTCCAGGCGGGTTCATCGACACCGAAGATGCGCAACACGGAGCGCGTGCGGGCCTCGCGCCCCCCGGCATCGGTCGCCGATACCGTGACTTGGTAGTCGCCCGCCTCGTCCAAAGTGAGCGGCATCGTGCCGGCAATCGGCAACCCGGTGTCGGCCTGCAAACGCGTTTCGATCGTCAACGGTTTGGAAAGGATTTCGGTCGTCTCGGTTTCGGTCCGGGTGGTGATTCGACCTCCCGCCCCTTTCACCTTCACCGTGGTGTAGGTGAGTTTTTCGATTTTCACGGTCGCGTCCACGGGAGTCGTATGCGCTTCACCGTCGGGATTCACCGCAGCGAGGGAGAGGACTGCCTCCTGGCCCGCCCGCACGATCTCGTCGGGTTGCTTGATCCCCAGATAGAAATCGGAGCTATCCAGCATGAAAGAGGTCGATTTCGCGATGGTCTGCTGATTGATGTCGGTAATCTCCGCACTCACGAAGACCCGCATCGGCGTCGGAATTTCACCCGCCTCCGGCAGGGTGAAATCGATGTGACTGGTGCCATCGCCACCCAGGTTCAACGTTTCACTGGCGGAGAAAGTCTCCGGAGTTCCCACGCTGTCACCGAAGCGAAAATCGTCGAACCCACGGACCTGCGGCCAAGTGGGATTCGCCGAGACATACCAATTCAGACGCGACTTCGAGAGCGGCTTGCCCATGAAGTAGTTTGCCGAAACGGGCAGGGAGAACTCGCGGCTCTCCTGTGAGTCCGCCTTCGAGGTGTCGACATCGATCTCGAAGGTGTTGGGTCGATACTCCGCGACCTGAAATCCGTGATGGAACTGGTTTTTCCACGGCCGATCGACGTCGGCGTCCGGCTGGTTGAAATCGACCTCCACCGAATACCAGCCGAGCGTTTTCTCTTCCGGGATATCGATGGCGAGATCGAAGCTGCCATGATCCGAAAGCGTCACCTCCTGGCTCAGCAGGCTGCGGCCGCGAGCGTCGGAAACCTTCACGGTCGCCTTCCCAGTTGCCTCCGCCATGGGCAAGAGGTGATCACCGTCGGTCAGACGCACGATGCCTTTCAGGTAGGCGGTTTCACCCGGCTGATAGACATCACGATCGGTGAACAGCATCACCCGACGCTCGATGTCCTCCAGGTCGTCGTAGCGATAGGGAATCGAGAACTGCCACAGGCCGATCGCGTCATAACGACCGAACTTTTCCATGATGTGCCGATCCTTCCCACGCGTGGCCGCCAGCCACTTCGCGCTCTCCAGGCGTTCCTCGGGAATGCGGACCAGGCCATTACCGTCGGTCTGATATTTCTCCAGCGCCTCCGCCTCTTCGCCGAGCGTCTCCAGTTCCAGTTTGGGTAACGGCTTTCCGGTTTTCAGTGAAAACGCGTAGATCATGGTACTCTCGCGATCCCGCTTCCAGGCGAGACCAATGTCGGTGAGTTGGATGATCGCCTGCGCGCCGAAACCCCGGTTCTTGTCCGTTCCCGGCCACCCTTCGGCGCAGAGATAGAGGGCCGCATACTTTTCCCCGGCGAGAACCTCGTTCCAGGAAAGGGTCAGTTTTTCGGTTTCATCGACACCGGCAGTACATTGGTATTCCCGATCGAGAATCGTTTTCCCGGGCACCATCTCATAGGGAATCGTCTCCTGGTCGCTTCTGCCGTAAAGCTCATCGTACCCCCGTAGCGCATAGGCCAGGTCGCGATCGGTGAGTTGCTTGATGCGAACCCGGATCCCCTTGAGGTTGCCGGAGAGAATGTCGAATCGCTTGGCTCCGGAGGCATTCTGGGCCCGGGAATAGGCCGGCAGGCTGAGAAAGCCGGCATTCGGTTTGAAGGCCACCGTCGCCTTCACTTCCGATTCCAGCCGCGTCTCGTCGTGCCCGATCAATCCGGGAGCGACGGAAACGGAGTAGCGTTGGCCATACCGGAAGTCGCCATGCAGGAGAATCAGCGATCCCTGGTGCTCCAAGCGGTAGTTTTCCGGTGCGGGCTGCAGCCCGACAAATCCGGTCAAAGCGTTTTCGGCAATCTCGTCACTGATGGTCTTGTTGAGCGAGATCTGGATATACTTCGGCGAGTCGAAGTCATTCCGAGCGGTGATGGAGTTAATTTTGAAGGCATAAAGTGTACCCAGGTTTTCGACCCAGGCTTTCGGCATGCCACGTTTGCCGTCAGTGGAGCGCAACGAGTCCGCGATCGTCAGTTGCCAGCTGACCTCGGTGGGTAGCGAAGCCGCCGGAGTGATGGTCACGAAGTTCTCTTCCGGCCAATCCAGTTGCTTGCCATCATCGCCCCAGGGCTGCAAGGGAGCGATCGTCTCCTCGTCCGGACGGGACGTTTTGACGGGGAGATGGCGCCCGCCCTTTCGATCGACGAAAGCCACGGTCTCCCGAACGGCTTCCAGATCGACCGGTCCGCTGAATCGCAAAACGATCTCCGGATTGGGAGTCAGGGGTTGCTGGCTGTAGTAGTAGCTTGGGAAACGCTGGACCTGGAGCGGTTCCAGGGCCGGTTCGGTATCTGTCTTCGATTCCTCGGCGGAAAGCGATGGACCCGGAAACACGCCGGCGGAAACGATCGCGAGGGTGACGACGAGGAGAGAGATGAATGAGGAGCGGTCTGACGAGTTCATTGGGCACGATTGGGGAGAATCGGACCCTTCTCCCCCGAGGGTTTGGTAGCTAAGCGATTCCGTTGGCAGAAAGGCGTCACAGCGACGCGGAGGCAGGGACGCCAACAACCCGTCCTCTCCTTTCATAAACGAGCGGGGAGAGGCGCTTATTTCATCTTTTCCGAAAAAAAGAGGGTTTCCGTGAAAAAAGGCCGAGCCTCTCACCGGAAAGGCCACTGAGAAAAAAACGTGATAGAATGATTTTCGAAGTCGCGTATCCGCCCCCATGACCGCCACTTTGACCCGATCCCAACTCTCAATGAGCCGCTCCCACCAGACCGACGACAGCGCCGACGAATCGACCGAATCCCGTCGTCATGACGACGCCAAGCTCAAGCAGGTCTACGATCGAACCCGGATGAGCCTGATCGAACGACTGTCCGACTGGGAAGACCAACGCACCTGGAACGAATTCTACGAAACTTACTGGCGCCTCATTTACAGCGTTTCCCTGAAAGCCGGGCTCGGTGCGGATGAAGCCATGGACGTGGTCCAGGAAACGATCCTCACCATCGCCAAGCAGTGGCAGAAGGGGCAACAATACGATCCCAGCAAGGGCGCCTTCAAAACCTGGCTGCTCAACATCACGCGCTGGCGCATCGCCGATCAATTCCGCAAAAAACAGCGGAACCCGGCCGCGATGAATCAGTCCGGAGGCACCCGCGGCGCCGACGGCGACTTTCGCTCCACCGCCACCATCGAACGACTCGAAGATGACGAGGGCGATGTTCTCGAACGCCTCTGGAACATCGAGTGGAAAAGCAACCTCTCCCGCGTTGCCCTGGAACGGGTGAAGAACAAGGTGTCACCCAAGCAGTATCAGATCTTCGACGCTTACGTCCTCAAGGACTGGGACGCGACCAGGGTCAGAAAGCAACTCGGCGTCAGCATGGCCCAGGTCTACCTCGCCAAGCACCGGGTCGGTGGCTTGGTGAAAAAGGAGATCGACGCGTTGCTGGGGCAGTTTGAGTAAAAAAGTAGAACAAGTCTCCAGGCCCGTTCCTGCATCCGGACTGAGAGTATTTGAACGGGCATGAAGACCCGTTCTACGACTGCGCCGACCGTCCTGATTCCCGAAAACGATCGGAATTTCCCATTCGCTTCCGCAAATCGCACAACACCTCGGCCAACGCTTTCAGGTCGGTCTCGGAAACGTGTGATTCCAATTGAGTCAACAACTTCTCGTCCGTGACCGGGTCGATACGAAGAAGTTGAAGAATGTCCGTTTCGTAGAGATCGGCCCGATCCACCTGCCCCTGCCGGTAGAGCGACGGAAGGGCAAAGAGCTTCAGAAGGATGATCCCCTCGGGAGTCGCACACCTGAGAGTGGCATCGAGAAACCTTTTCGAAATCGAATGGGATGCCGCCACTTCGGCAAAAAGAGGGTTCTCGGTAAAGAGGAGATCGACTCGCAACGGCCCACAATCTCCCGTCCCGAACCATTCATTTTTTTCTCGAAGCACAAATCTAGGAAGGCGGGGCAAATCACTCACCGCCAAGATAAGATCGATGTCCCGAGTGTTCCGCCCTTCGACATATTGAAGCAGGGCGAGACCTCCGACGAGAACGTGCGGTATGGATTCTCCCTCAAGAGCACCTAGCAATTCACGCGTTTGCTGGAGAAGTGATTCATCGTTCATGGATCGACCCTCATCGAACAAATGCGCATCTCGAAGGATGGATCCGAGATCTGTCGGCTGCCGCAATGGCGGCGCGGCAGGAGGACAGGGTGTCCTTGACATGAATCAGTCTAAACTCTGGCCACGAAATTTCCAGATCAACGATGCGCAGAACCCGCCAGCCTGGTGGTTTGCTCGATTCTCAATCGCCTTGAAAAGAAATCTCAATAATCAGGTTAATCCTGTCCAAACGCTAGGCCAAGATCTCCCGCACCTTGTCCATCGGCAGGAAGTGTCCCACCAGCGGTTGGCACAAGTCTGACTGACTCTGTTGCCAATTGGCGAAAATGCCCTCCTCGGTGACGAGCGTGGCCACGTAGCGGGAGCAGCCGGTGCCGCTTGGCGAGACGAAAATCGGGGCTTCCACGGTCGCGCTTGCGATGGCGGGAAATTCGCTGTCGAGTCCGACGGCGATACCGCCGATTTCCTCGCAGGACCAGCCACGGGGCCGGGAAACGGCGGTCGGGTTTTCGTCGAGCTGGCGAAGGCATTCGCAACTGTCGTAGGCGTAGATCGACGTGGCTGGCTGATCGGCAAACGCGCCGACCGGCGGGACGGGCAGACGATCCGTGACGCGGGCGGCGGCGATGTCCCAAACCGGACCGCGGCGGAGCATGTCATCGGTGACTTTCTCGTAGGTGTCGGAACCCGCCTTGCGCACGACCGCGGCGGTGCCGCTGCTGGACCATGAAAACGGGTGGGTGCAGTAAATGAGCGCCAGATCCCCGTTGGACAGGTCGGTCACCACCGGATCCTTACAGTGAAGACGGCCCGGATCATCCCAACCACTGGGAACGATTTCCTCGATGTTGTCCTCGCTCAGTTCCTCGACGGAATCGGCGTGAATACGATCGATGCTCCAGACACCGGTGCCGGGTTTCTGGTATCCGGCGAGTCGCTCGGGATAGGCGGTGTCCTTTTCCGTGGAAATGAACAGCTCGATGCCTCCCTCGGGCATCAGGTGCAGGGCCACGCCTTCGATGGAAACGACGCCGCGCCCGTTGCAGGTGAGGTCGGCCTTGGACCAGGACTTGATCTTTTCGAAGGGCGCCTCCACCGAGGGCGCGCGAAAGATGGCGAGTTCCAGTCCACGTTCGCCGGCTCCGACGCCGGTGCGGGAGTCGCCGTAGTTCCGGTAGCGGCCGCAAATGAGAATCGATCCGTCCCGATCCTGAATGACATTTCCTCCGCCAAACCAATAGCCGGTGCTCCGGTCCTGCGGCTCGACGAGAATGCGGGCGTTTTTCTGATCCACCAACGCGGTGGCGAGATTGACGAGTTTTTCCTTGAGGGGGGCTGAAATCATGATGGCGACATTGGAACCCCGCGTCCGAATCGGCGCAAGCCGGAAACGACTCGCGTGTGCGCCCGAGATCACGACCGCAGACCGAACCCTGTCAGGTCCGCGATTGAACCCTGTTCAGTCGCCATGGAAACAATCGCCCTTCAGGAGGCGCAGAACCGGTCGATGTCCTTGAGCTTGCCGAAGACGACGAGACGGTCGCCGGTTTTCAGCTTGGTTTCAGGACCCGGGGTCCCGAGAACGGAGAATCCCTCGTCCTCTTTGTCGAAGGAATACTCTTTCGGATTCGGGCGACGGATGGTGACGATGTTGAGACTGTATTTCTTTCGCAGCTCGGTATCCGCAATGGTGGCGCCATCGAATTTCTCGGGCAGTTCCAACTCCACGATGCCGTGCTGGGAATCGAGACCGAAATAGCGCATCACGGCCTCGTTTGTGAGTTGTCGGGTGAAGTAGGTGGCGGCCAGTTTCTCGGCCCGGATTTTTCCCGCCACCTGCATGAGACCGAGAATGTGATCGTGCACCTCGTTGATGACCCGGGTGTAGATCTCCTTCACTCCCAGCTTCTGGCAGTGGGCCGTGATCATGAGACTGGCTTCGAAATCCTCCCCGATGGCGACGATCGCGGTGTCGACCTCGCCGACGCCGAGTTGGCGCAGGGCTTCGATGTCGGTGCCGTCCGCTTCGGCGGCGAGATCGGACAGATCCTGAATGCCCCGGAGATTGGAGGCATGGGAATCGATCGCAATCACCTCCTGTCCGTCTTCCACCAGTTCGCGGACCAGCGCCGATCCGAAGTATCCGAGTCCAATGACGGCAAATTTCATGTCTATAGCGGGTTGGGTTGAAAGAAAGGGTCGGGAGTTCTCGCGATCAGTTCAAGGGCAGATGACCGTCGGGCAATTCGTAGCGGCGGGGCACGGAGGCGCCGGCGATGGTGAGCACGAGCGTCAACAGCCCGACACGTCCGGCGAACATGCTGAGAATGATCACCAGCTTGCTGAAGGCGTCGAGATCGGCGGTGATCCCGCGCGACAGACCGACAGTGCCGAAAGCGCTGAAGCATTCGAAAATGATGTCGACCGGGTCGAGTTCCGGATTCGACCAGCTAATCAGAAAAATCGAAGCCGAAACCCAAAGAAGAGACAGCACAATGGTCGCGGTGCAGCGCTCCACGATGGCTTTTGGGATGCGTCTATCTTTGATTTGCAATGATTTGTGACCTCGGATGAGTCGGATCAATTCTCCCACCGCCACGGCGAAGGTGGTCGTTTTCACCCCGCCCGCGGTGCCGCCGGGACTGCCCCCGATGAACATGAGAAAACACATCAACACCACCGCGGCGAGGCCGTAGTCGCCGAAGTTGGTAATGTTGAAACCCGCCGTGCGAGCGGTGACACTGTTGAAGACGGCCTCCCAGATCCGGTCGATCGAGAATCCCCAGCCTTCGGCGAAATAGAACATCACCGCCCCGCCGATGAGGAGAAACGCCGTGGTCTGCAAGGCCAGCGGGGTGTGGATCCGGACCCTTTGTTGGCGATATACACGGGAAAGCCACCGTGATCGGCCGAAGAAGAAACGAAGCAAGCGCGCCATCGCCCGCGCGACGAACGGCGCGAGGTCGTGGAGAACCGCAAAGCCGATGCCCCCGATGACGATCAGGCACATGACGGTGACCTGGAGCAGGCGGTTTTTCGCCAGAGCAGGATCTGCCAAGCCGTCGGAAAACGTGGAAAAACCCGCATTGCAGAACGCGGAAACCGAATGAAACACGGCGTCGAAGATCGCGCGATCGGGCCGGGCCGGTTGAGACGCCCAGGACGATTCGATGAAA
>JAGRPB010000149.1 GCA_020439945.1 Verrucomicrobiia bacterium | reverse complement strand
AGAGAATCTCGGCAACTTTCCGGACACAGCCCGCCCGCCCCTCACTCGCCGATGCAGTAGACCTTGTCATCGGTGCGGATGAAAAGGTTCCCGAAGGCCGGCGCCACCGATGCCCGGATGTTCACGCTCTGGCTCTCGCCGAGGGTTGTGGCGTTGAGAAGTTTGAACTCGTCCTCGGCGGCTACCACAAACACTTCGCCCAGGTGGCTCATCAGGTAGATCTTGCCATCCGCCCCCGTGGGCGACGATTCCAGCTTCACCTTGGCATCCAGCGGCTCGCTCCAGAAAACCTTGCCCGTCTTCGGTTCGACACAGCTCAGGGTTTTCCGGCCTTCGTTGAGAATGTAGAAACGGTCGTGGTAAAACAGCGGCGTGGGCACATCCGCGCTGACTTCCTTCGATCCTTCGCTGGTCCAAGCGATGGCGTCGGACCCGAGATTCCCGCTGCCGCCCGCCCGGATGGCATACACCGGATTCTTCTTCGGCGCGCACGCCAGGATGATGCCGTCCCCAAACACCGGCGAAGGCACCAGCCGCCAGAATTGCTCCTTGTGGCCCGGATTCCACGTGCCCCAGCGCCAGAGTTCCTTGCCCGTCTTCGGATCGTGACCGGTGAGGAAATCGCCGCCGATCACCAGGAGTTCGGTCTTCCTTTTGTGTGTGGCGATCAC
The DNA here is from genome assembly GCA_020439945.1 of Verrucomicrobiia bacterium. Taxonomy (GTDB): domain Bacteria; phylum Verrucomicrobiota; class Verrucomicrobiia; order Verrucomicrobiales; family DEV007; genus JAEUHH01. The sequence goes on along the minus strand of JAGRPB010000149.1, from coordinate 13,472 downwards.
CGGCGAGGTGAATGCTTCCCGCGATTCCATCTGGGCACCGGTGGGGCGCACCACGCGCCACTTTTCCTTCCCGGTGGCCGGGTCCAGCGCCAGGAGGTAGGACTCGTTTTCCTTGTCGGTGAAACCGCGGCCATCCACCGCCACATCGCGTTGCAGCACCTGCATGTAAAGGAGCCCGTCGTAGAGCAGCGGGCTGGTCGAGAAAGTCCACCCGAAGGCGAACTCGCCGTAATCCTTCTGGATATTGCGCTTCCAGACTTCGTCACCGCCAAATCCGAACGCCGCCAGATCGCCGTTGCCGGTGAAGAAGATCACCCGCTCGCCATCGGTCACGGCCGAAGGACCGGCGTAGTCGCTCCGGTCGTCCTTGCGAATCCCTTCCCCCAGTTTCTTCGACCACTTGATCCCACCCGTGGCGCGATCGAGCGCGACCGCCACCACGCCGCCTTCGGCTTCATCCGCCGCCGTCACGAAAACCAGATCGCCCGAGACGATCGGCGTCGAGGCGCCCGTTCCCGGCAGGTCGGCTACCCACTTCACATTGTCCGTCTTGGAGAACTTCGCCGGATAGCTTTCGCCATCGGGCGCGGAACCGTCGTAATTCGGCCCGCGCCAGTGCGGCCAGTCCGAGGCGTCTGCGGAAATGAGAGCGCCGAAACTCAAAACAGCTCCGGCAACAGCGGCAAAGAAAGCGATCGGGCGATGGGGATTCATGCGAATAAATCGGGCAGGTCTGGCGAGATGGTTGGGCAATCGTTCGAGCCCCGGATGCCGGGGTTCGGTGCGCGCATCCTCGCCGGTCGATTTCGGGAAGTCAAGCCACGTGCCTCCCGGATTCGGGCGATGATTTCGACACCGAATCCCTCAAAGCAAACAGGGTCAGGTCCGAGACCTGACCCTGTTGAGTCGAAAGTTCTGTAAAGGTCGAGAATCGAGTGACACCCGGCTCACTTCCGGCGTTTGCGCAGGAAGGTGGGCACATCCATGTCCTCTCCGTCCACGATGGTCGGTTCCGTCTTGGCGAAGCGCCCTTTGCTGAGCGGCTCCAGCTGGAGCATCTGCTGGTGCTGCGCGGCGGCGGCATCCAACTCGGGCGAAAGCGAATCGTCCTCCCCGCCCTCCGGCCGGGTCGGCAACGTGCCGGGCCTGACGTCGCCGGGGCTCGGCGACGAGCCGGGCACCAGACGCGACAGGGTGATCTTTTGCTCGTCTTCCGTCCGCGCCACGATCACGTCTCCCTCGTCACCGGCGGCCGGATTCACCGGCACCGTGGCGTCTTCGCTGTGATCCACGCTTTCCACGGCCGGATCGGGAGACTCATCGGAGGCACCGCCACCGAGCCCCTGCTCCAGCATCTTCCCAATCGTATCGGAACCCTCGTCTTCCTCATCGCGCTTCGACGAGCCGGAGAGAAAACCCAGATTCAACTTGGGACGCTTGCTGGCTCCGACTTCGACGATGGGCTTGCGAAGTTTTTGCGGCGGGACCACGGCCGTCTTTCGGATTGGCTGCAAATCCACGGGTGGTTTTGGCTCCGCCTCTTCCTGAGTTTCCTCAGGTTCCGGGGCGGGCTCTTCTTCTGAAACGGGAGGGGCTTCCTCTACTTCCGTTTCTTCGTCCCCCGCTTCGACAGCCGGGGTTTCCTCCTCCGCCGGAGGCGCCGGTTCTTCGACCGGCTCCTCGGCGACGGGCGGTTCCGGCTCAGGCGCCGGCAGAGGCTTCTCATCGACTTCCGCGACGGGTTCCTCCGGTTGAGGTTCTTCTACTTGCTTCTCCGCGGAAACTTCTTCCGCGGCAGCCACCGGCTCGAAACTTTTCTCAGGCTCCGGTGCTGGCGCCGGTGGAGGCGACATCGGAGCCGTCAAAGGGCTGCCCAAACGAGGGGCAGCCGGTTCAGGTTCATGGTTCGGAACCGGGCTTTCAGCCGGCGCTTCTCGCCGCTGCCCTCCGGGTCCCGACAGGGAGCTGATAATGGTTACGGTCAGATTGCCACCGAGCTTCTTGTCGGTCCCGGTGCCAAAGAGAATTTGTGTCTTGCTGTCGTCGATGTGCTTGGAGAGCTCCTGCATCACCAACTCGATCTCGAACAGCGTCATGGAATCGCCGCCGCCCACGTGGACGAGGACATTCTTGGCCTGCTCGAGCATCTTGCCCTTGTCGAGCAGCGGCGACTTGAGCGCCTGCTCCATCGCTTCGTGCGCCCGGTTGTCGCCCTTGGCCACGCCAAAACCGAACAGACAGCGGGAGTTTTCGTTGTTGAGCGCGGAAAGCAGCTCGTCCATCCCGATGCGGATGATGCCGGGATGGCTGACGATCTTCATCGTCGCGCGAATGGCCTGACTGATGATCTTGTCCGCCGCGGCAAAGGCCTGCTGCACGCCTTCTTTCGGCACGATCAGCTCGCCCATGCGGTCGTTGTCGAAAGTGACGACGGCATTGGCGTATTTACCGATGCGATCGAGGGCATCGAGAGCCTGGTCCATGCGGCGCTTCCCTTCGAAGGAGAAAGGCAGCGTGGCGAACACGACCAGAAACACGCCTTCTTCCTTGGCGATCCGGCAGACTTCAGGAGCCGCACCGGAGCCAGTGCCACCGCCGAGACCGACGCAGACGAAAGCCATTTTGAAACCTCTCAGGGAACCGCGGATTTCATCCACCGCTTCCAACGCGCCCTGCTTGCCGAGTTCCGGATCACCACCGGCCCCCATGCCTTTGAGCAGCGTCTTGCCGAGCTGTATCTTGTTGTTGGAAACGGAACTGGACAGAGCCCGGACGTCCGTATTGAGCGTCAGAAGTTCCGCCTCGTCGCTGCCCTCCAATGCCATGCGATCCAGGACGTTGGCACCCGCGCCTCCGACCCCGATCACACGCACCGAGAACTCGCCGCCGGGCGGGATCTCTGCCTGTTCCGAGAGGTTATACTCGATCATAGATTCTGTATCTTGAATGTTTTCCCCAGTAAGTCAAAGGATTCGAGTCACCGGCCAAGACCAAACATTCGGCCGAATTTCTTGCCGATGTTCGACAAGGCACCTCCCTGGGGACGCTGTTCGTCGAGCAATTGCGCATAACGAATCAATCCCACCGGGGTCGCATACTGGGGATTTTCAAAAATGGCGGCCGGTCCCGACATGGATGCTGAGGACGAACGTTGTACGGGCAGCTCGAAAATGTCTTCGGCCAGATCCTCGATGCCGCCCATCAGACTGGTTCCGCCGATGAGGAAGATTCCCTTCCCCACCTTGTCGAGTTGGCCTGTCTGGCGAAGCTGCTCGCGGAGCAGCTGAAAAACCTCCCGAAGGCGGGCACTGATGACCATGTTCAGCTCCTGTTGCAGGATCTTCGATCCCTTGAAATGGCTGTCGGCTTCCAGATCGATGATCGCTTCGGGATCGATGCCCTCGACCTGCGCGCTGCCGCGATCGACCTTCAGTTTTTCGGCGCGACCGATCGGGATCTTGAAAACAATGGAGAGGTCGTTGGTGATGTGGTCGCCGCCGATGCCGAGGCAGCCCGAGGCCACCACCGCTCCCTCGATGTAGAGGACGTATTCGGTGGTGCCGCCGCCGATGTCGATCAGCAGCGCGCCCTGTTGCTTGGCCTCGCGATTGAGGACCACCTGCGCCGCCGCGATGGGGCTGAAAACGATGTCCTCCACCTCGAGCGGCACTTCGCGCACGCAGCGGATGGCGTTCTGGATCCGGTTTTTGACGCCGTGAATGATGTGATAGTCCGCCTCCAGTTTCTGTCCCAGCATTCCCACCGGATTGAGCACTTTTTCCTGACCATCCACGTAGTAATGCTGGATGATGCTGTGGATGTAGGCGTTTTCCTTTGGCAGCGAAACGTCGCGGGCGATCTCTTTCACTTCCTCGAGATTCTCCGGCGTGATCTCGGCCTGGTCGTCGGCGATGCGGATCGTGCCGCGGTTGTTGAGGCTCTCAATGTGCGACCCGGTGACGGCGAGGAAGACGTTTTTCACCATCACGTCGCTGCGGTCCTCGGCCTTCACCAGCGCGTCGTGCAGGCATTGTTGGGCCGTCTCGAAATCGACGATCTCCCCTTTTCGCACCCCGGCGGTGGGATGCTGGCCGACACCGAGAATCTTGATCGCACCGTCACTACGCACCTCTCCCACGACCACGCACACTTTGGACGTGCCGATTTCAAGACCGACATAGATCGTGGAACGAGCCATGATGGATGGATTACTGCGCTGGGTTGGAAAAGGCGGGAGCCAAGACAACAGAAAAGATCCGGAGTCCTCTCACTTTCCGGATCAACTTCCAAGGACACTTGCGTTCAGGGGCCACCATTCAACACCGGTGATGGAATCTTGCAAGTCCTGAGGTCCGTGAATTAGCCACCGTTGAGGATTGAGCGTAACTGCCTTTGCAATCGGGCTTCGTTGGGATCGATGCCCACCGCTGCCGAGGGCAAAGCGCGCAGCGTTCCGGGCACCCCCTGAAACGGGGTGGCCTGAATCGCCGATGGCGTGTAAAACGTGACCGGGATATTCCTCGACGGCATCACGTTGACCGTCGCCAATTGCTGGCCGGCGGAATGAGCATGCGTCACGATCCAACGAAGATCCTGCAAGCCGCGATCGAGCTCCTTCAGTCCAAAGGTGACCTCCATCTGGGTGTTGTAGCGACAGGTCAGCGAGTAGGCGTTCCGAATCCGGACCTCGGCCACTTCCAGCCCATCGTTGGCAAACATCTGGTTGCTCTCCTTCACCAGGCGGATCGCTTCCTTCACCTCGTCGGAATTCATCTGTGCGCCTTCGGATGGCTTGGGCAGGTGATAGGTCTCGATCACCGGCAGATCGAGAAAACGCTTCAGCAGCTTCTGACAGCGGAAAACCTCGCCCTGCTCGTCGATGAGGAATCCCCGCGCCGTATTCCGAGGCCGCACTCCGTGGGGCGGACAGGACAACCATGCCAGCGGCACGCGTTCCTCGATCTTCACCTCCAGCCGGTCCGGCAGTTCGCGATTCACCTCCACCGATGTCACCATCGGCAGTTCCGCGAGGCGTTCGCGGACTGATTTCAGGTCGATCGTCATGAGGTTCATCCCCAGCTCCACCCGCGCCGCGTCGGCGACATCGGCCTCGGAGAGCACCCCGTCGGTCTGAACCACGAAGCGATTCAGGCGAAACTCGGAGTTTTCATAAAACGCCTGCCGATAGGCCCAGCGAACCAGAGCACTCACCGTGAGCAAGGTCAGCAGAATGGCCGACACCTTGATAATCATGGCCCGGCGCCGGCAGAGGCGAATCCGCCGCCCACGCCGTGAGTTCAGCTTCACATCGAGCTGATGGAGTTCGATCCGCTGCGCCCGCGGACGGATGCGCCGGTTCGCAAAGGAACGTGGTTGAAAAAGCCGGCGTCGTTTTCTGTTTCGCATTAATTGAAATTAAGCGAAACCGTAATAATTTTCAAACAAAGAGTCGCATAATCGACACCAGCGGCGGCGGCGGCCTTCGGGAGAAGCGAACTTTCCGTCATTCCGGGAATCGTATTCACCTCAAGCACAAAGGGTTCCTGATCCTCGTTCCGCAGCAGCACATCCACCCGCGAATAGACTTCGATCCCGAGCGACCGGTGGGCTTTCAGCGCCATTTCCTGCACGGCGGCCGTTACTTCCGGGCTCAAGTCCGCCGGACAGAAGTAATCCGTGCCCCCTTCCCCGGTCATCCAGGGATACTTGTTCTTGATGTCGTAGAATCCGGAGCGCGGCTGGATGTGGATCACGGGCAGCGCGTCGTCGCCCAATACGCCGACGGTCAGTTCCTTGCCGGAGATAAACTCTTCGACCAGCAGATCGGGTCCGTATTTGGCGGCGTCGGTCACGGCGCTTTCCCAGCCCGACGATTCCTGCACGATGTGAACGCCCACGCTGCTGCCCTCACGCGGCGGCTTCACCACGCAGGGAAACCTGACCGTATCGATGGCGCCGAGCGCTTCGTCGCGATTGAGAATCCACTCACCCGGCGTCTGCACCCCCGCTTCGCGAAAGGCCCGCTTGCTCGCGATCTTGTCAAAAGCCAGCCTCGAACTCGCTTCGCGAGCTCCAGTGTAAGGAACCCCGCGCCGCTGCAGTTCCGCCTGCAAATCGCCGTCCTCGCCGTAGGTGCCGTGAATCACATTGAACGCGATGCTCGTGTCGTCCGGCAGCGGGAAATTACCGTCTTTCACGTCGACCAGCGTGACCTTGCCCACTTTTCCTTCCAAGGCGCCCACCACTCCCTTCGCCGAGTTCAGGGAAACTTCGCGCTCCGATCCCGGGCCACCCGCCAGCACGGCGACATGGAGTTGGGAGACATCGACGGTATTGGAATCGGCGGAATCACTCATCACTTGGCAATAGACAATGGTTTGGCAGGCTCCTTACGGCGCACAGTTTCCATACATACGAACAAATGCGCGGTCTTTTTTCACCCGCTTTCGGCGTGATTCAAGCCTCGAGGTCCAGCAAGGCCGGAAACTCGGCTCGCCAATCCCGCACCACGGCGGGATCGATCGCCGCTTTTAATACGCCTTCCCCTTCGCCCGCATCCGCGATCAGTTCGCCATGCGGATCGAAGACCACGCTGCGTCCGGGATAGACATGATTCGGGTCGGTGCCGGAACGATTGATCCCGATGACATAGGCCAGATTCTCGATCGCCCGCGCCCGCAGCAGCGCCAGCCAGTGCGACACCCGCACCCCCGGCCAGCTGGCGATCACGATGAAAACTTCCGCCTCCTGCTCCGCCACGCCGCGCCGGAACAGCTCCGGAAACCGCAGGTCGTAGCAGATCAGCGGACAGACTTTCATCCCACCCCACTCGAAGCCGACCACATCCCGCCCGCGCTCGTAGTGATCGAACTCCCGCGTGTAGCGAAAGGTCCGGATCTTCTGATAGCGGACCAGTTCACCGCCACCCGGTCCCACCGCTCGCAATTCGTTTCGGCCAAACTCCGGTCGTGTCTCCGAGTGTGTCGCGAATCCGCCCATCACCACGCAGTTTCGCTCCGCGGCGAGCGCCTTCATGAATTCCAGCGCCGGCGCCTCGTCCGGCTCCGCCGTCACCGGCACGTTCATGCTGAAGCCGGTCGCATACATCTCCGGCAGCACGATCAGCGAACCGGCGGGGATCTCCTCCTCCGCCAGCAGAGCGCGAATCCTCGCGAAGTTCGCATCGCGATCTTCCCAGGCGATGTCGTACTGGCAGCCGAAAACGGTGAACATGGAACGATTCTAGCGACAACCACCGTGAATTTCCCCTGAAATCTCCGAACGTTTTCACCGTCTCATGGTCTGATTGGTTGCAGAGGCGCTGTCAGACTCGCCGGTTGACTCCCCGCCACAACCGGGGACAGTGGGTCGTCTCGTCTCTGTGCCTGTTTGTCATCCGCCTATCGCCATGCGTTCGCTGCTTCGATCCAAGATCCACCTCGCCACTGTGACCGAGGCGAATCCCGACTATGTCGGCAGCATCACCATCGATCGCGACCTGATCGATGCCGTCGGCCTGTGGCCCGGCGAAAAGGTCCTCGTCGCCAGCAACACCACCGGCGCGCGACTGGAAACCTACGTGCTCGAAGGCGAGCGCGGCTCGGGTGTCATCGGCATCAACGGCGCGGCCGCCCACCTCATCAACGCGGGTGAAAAGGTCATCATCATGGGTTTCGAAATCTGCGAAAAACCGATCGAGCCCAAGGTCATTCTCGTGGATGGCGACAATCGCATCGTCGATTACCTGCACGAGAAAGCCGGCGAAGCGATCACGGTAGGCTGATTTAGTTCCCATCCTCCATCGCCATCCTGAGCCACGCTTTGGCGTAACGCCATTTCCTCAGCAAGGAACTCTCTGACGTCTCCAGCAACTCGGCGATTTCCGCCCAGGTGATTCCCACGAAGTAGCGGAGCCGCACAATCTCGGCCAGTTCCGGTTTTTCGGCGCCCAGCCGTTCCAGGGCATCGCTCAGTTCCAGCACCTCGTCGTCCTCGCAGGGCGCGATGATCCGGGACTCGAAAAGCTCCACCTTTTCCAGATCGCCTCCGCGCTTCTGCCGTCGTTTGGCGCGCGCTCGATCGATAAGGATGCGCCGCATCGCCTCGGCCGCCGCGTTGAAAAAATGCCGCCGATGACTCCAGCGGGAAGATCCGCCGCTCGATTTTTCCAGTTTTAGCCAGGCCTCGTGAACCAGCGCGGTCGCATCGAGCGTCTGTGGCCCGGACTCCCCCGCCATCTTGTGGGCGGCCAGACGGCGCAGTTCGTCATAGACGACTGCCAGGAAGTCGGAGGAATCCCCCGGTTCCTCCTCTCGCGGTTCCCCGCTATCAGTTTCCGTGTCTGCGTTCACCCCGGGCTAACGGAGCATGGAAATCAAGCCGGTGTCAATGTGATGCCTTCAGCCTTCGCCTTGCGAATGCTCTCGCCGCTGGGTAGGCTGAGCCCGTGAGCGATTCCGAGGAGGCCCCGGCGATCAGCGACGAAGACCTCTTCGCCGAAGCCGCCGACTTGCCCGCCGGACCGGAGCGCGACCGCTTTCTCGATGCCGCCTGCGAGGGAGACCCCGACCGACGACGCCAGATCGAACAACTCATCGCGCTTGAGGAGAAAGATGGCGCCTTTCTCGACACCCGCGATCATTCCTGGAATCGAATCGTCGGCGATGCCATCCGCGAGGCAGCCGATGAATCGGGAAACACCGTCCCGATATTACAGACCGGCGATCGTGTCGGACCTTTCACCATCAGCGAGCCCATTGGCACGGGCGGCTTCGGCGTCGTCTATCGGGCCGAGCAGAAACTTCCCGTCCGACGCGTCGCCGCCGTGAAACTGCTTCGCCCCGGGCTCGACACTCTCGAAATCCTCCGCCGTTTCGACCGCGAACGCGAAACGCTCTCGCGTCTCCGTCATCCGGGCATCGCCGCTTTCTACGACGCCGGTTCCACCGAAGCCGGACGTCCCTGGATCGCGATGGAGCTGGTGGAGGGACTGCCCATCCAGCGCTACTGCGACGAACACCAGCTCACCATCGAGGAACGGCTGCACCTGTTTCAACAAGTCTGTCGCGCCGTTCATCACGCCCACCTGCGCGGCGTCATCCACCGCGACCTCAAGCCGTCCAATTTGCTGGTTACCGAAACCGAGGACGGCCCCGCTCCCAAAGTGATCGATTTCGGCGTCGCCCGCTGCCTCGATACGGACAGCGGCGACGAATTCCGCACTCTGGTCACTGTCGCCGGCCAACTCATCGGGACGCCTGCCTACATGAGCCCTGAGCAAGCCGGCCTCACCGGGCACGAGATCGATCCCCGCACCGATGTCTACGCTCTCGGCGCGATCCTCTACGAACTCCTGACCGGTGAACTTCCGCTGGGCGAAGCCACCCGCACCCGGCTCAGCGCGACCGCACTGGAAAAGATCCTCCGTGAACAGGAACCCTCCCGCCCCAGCCAGCGAATCACCACCGAACTCCAGGCCACCAACCGGCGTCTCGCCACGCCCGCGTCCGCCGTCTCGCAATTGCGCGGCGACCTGGACTGGATCGTTCTCAAGGCGCTGGCCAAGGATCCCGAACGCCGCTACGAATCCGCCACCGCTCTCGCCGATGACATTCAGGCGCACCTCGATCAGCGCCCCGTCATCGCCCGGCCACCAAGCTTCACCTACCTCGCCGGACGTTTTGCCCGCCGTCACCGGACCGCCGTGGCCGCGAGTGTCCTCGTCCTGATCTCTATCCTCGGCGCGCTCGCCTTTTCCACCGCGATGTATTTCCGGGAAGCGAAGGCGCGCGAGGTCGCGGAGACCGAGACGAAACGCAGCCAACAGATCTCCCGTTTCCTCGAGGACACCCTCACTGCGGCGGGGCCCTCCGTGGCGCTGGGACGCGACACCACCCTGATGCTGGAAGTGCTCGAAAAAGCGTCTGACCGGATCAACGAAGAATTGGGCGACGATCCCGAGATCGAAGCCGAACTGCGCACCATCATCGGCCGCACTTGGCGCGAACTGAACGAATTCGAGAAATCGGTCGCCGATCAGAAGCGAGCCCTCGAACTCCGCCGCCAGCTCCACTCCGGAGACGATCCCGAAATCGCCACCAGCCTCATCGAATGCGCCGGCGCCATCGAAGTCGCCGGGAGGCCTCGCGAGGCCGAACCGTTCGCCCGCGAAGGACTCGCCATGCGGGAACGGCTCTACGGTCCGGACCACCCGCTCACCGGGCAGGCCCTCTCCCAGCTGGCCTACATCTTCGTGAAATCCGGACGCTCCGCCGAGGGCGAACCCTACGCCGTCCGGTCCGTGGAAATCTGGAGAAAACAACCCGCCCTCCCCGAGAACGAACACGCGCCCAAGACTCTCGCCGCGATTTTGCAGAACACGGGCCGGACCGATCTCTCCCTGGCCCTTTACAAGGAAGAGCTGGAAACCTTTCGCACCATCTACGAAAGCCCCCACCCCGTCCTCGCCACCTGTCTCGACAACTACGGCTACTTCCTCGCCAAGGCGGGACGCGACGAGGAAGCCGAGCCTCTCCTGCAAGAGGGATTGGCCATGGGCCGCACCGTCTTTGGCGATCAAAGTCCGCACGAGGATCACATCCTTGCCGCCCTCGCTGGCATCGCCGGACGTCGTGGCGACCTGGAGCAACAGCTCACCTACTCCCGCGACGGAGCCGCCGCCGGCGAGCGCGCCTTTCCCGAAACGCATCGCTACTGGCGCGAGAGTCATCGGCAATTTCTGGATACCCTGATCGGACAGGTCGAGCGCCTGCTCGATCAATCGTGGACAGGCGATCCCGCGACCTCGCTGGATCTCGCCAGGGACAGGCTGAAAGAATTGCGATCCACGCCTTCTCTCAGAAAGGTGCAGCAGGCCGACGATCGCGCTTGGATCACTTGGCTGGAGACCGCCCTCGCCGCGCGCGAGTCCGGAGGAATCACCGACGACTGGAAAGCCGCAGACAAGGCATGGTCGGATCTACCCGACGAAAAAGCCGCCGCGAAACATCGCAAAACGCGCGCCAAATACGCCGAACGATTCCGCGAACGGCTCAGCCCGGTTGGACCTGACAGCAAACAGGGATAGTCGTTTCCCATTCGCGTCAGGTTAACGCATAAGAATCAGCTCTCTCTTCATCCCGGAGGGATGAAAGACAGTAGCCGGTGGTTGAGCGAGGCACGAGCGACACCACCGGTATTTGTTAAAAAAAATGAGAGCATCCCTGAGGGATGCCAGCAGAAGTTCGATTCCGGTGGTGTCGCTCGCTTGGCGCTCGCTCGACCACCGGCTACCCTCTTTCATCCCTCTGGGATGGTGTAGGCTTATTAATTACGCTATCCAGAGACGGATGAACGCACCCCAATGCGACTCACCCGGGAATCGACCGGCGGAGCGCCCCCTCCCTGCTGGCGACGCTCCACCGGTCCTGGACATCATCCCCTCCTCCTTGAAGCGGGGTTTCGAGCCCCGGTGAAAGGCAATCTACGGGTCGCAGCTCAGATCGCTGCCCCCCTTCATCAATTCCTTCGAGCGATCCGTGAACTGCACACAGATCACGAAGTGCCCCTGATCGTTGACGATCTGCGGACCTCCCTTGGCGCCAACTCCGAAGCGGTCGTTGGTATTCGTCAGGACCAGGCTGTGAATCTTCGTTGTCTCACCGAGCGGCGCCTGGTAGCTCGTCCCTTTTCGCAGTTTCATCACCGGCAGATTGAATGCGGCAAAGGTGCCATCCACCGATTGGTCCGAGCTACCGGCGTAGAGCGCCTGGTTCGCCGCCGGGCTCCCCGTCAGAGAGACGAGAATCACGTAGTTTCCGTTCTGAGGCGACACATCGACTCGTTGAATACTCCGGATTTTCGCCCCGTCGCAACCGGGCGCGCAATCCCCCTCGCGCATCAGCAGTTGCGTCGCTCCGAATCCGTTGTGATCGTCCCAAAGCCAGAGCACGCAATCGTTGCTCCCATTCACGCCGGGACCGGACAGCTTGGTGAGAAAAATCACCCGGTCACCGCCGATGGGCCAGAAACTCAGCAGTCGAACGATCCGCGCTCCCGGCGCGATGTTGGGATCGATGTTGGAAACGAGATCGCCCTTCGTCCAGACGTTCCGGTAGCCGAATTGGAGCTTCTCGTTTTCCGGACCCGCCCCGGAGAGACTGATCCGATAGGTCACCACCTCGTCCAGATTGATGCCCTCTCCGAGGAAAGCCCGAAGCGTTGCCCCGGAAAATCCATCCCCCTTCCTGGCTACCCAGGTTTCCTGGGAAGCACCCGGCTGAACCTGAAACAGTCCCATGTTGTCCGCCGGCGTGACGGCCGCGCCCTTGAGGAAGGCCGACCACGCCATCTGGTTCCGCACCATCGCCACCCGCGGCGTGAACTGCGCCCATTTGGTGTCGGCCAACGAATCGAGGAACCAGTCTTCGTTGAAGAAATCCCGGAGCGTTCCGTCGTGATCCATCGCCAGGATGCCGGTGTCGCTAATCGAGCTGACACCGCCGGGACCGAATCGATACCGGAATGCCACCGCCACATCGGCGAGGGCGCCATCGTGCGACTGACACACTTCGAGAAACTGATTCAGGACCGCGCCAGAAAATTCCGGATAGCCGTCGCCCTTGCGGAGAAAAGCAGTGGGCATGTCGCCATCTGTGGAGTGGAAGAGCGCCGTGTTGTTGCTCCCATTGACGCCCGTACCGCGCACCGAACCCTGGAAGAGGATATCGTCGGGCCGGTTGAAGATCGGCTTCATCGTCGCGTTCACCAGCACCCCGCCGCCAATTTCCGTCCCTCCGCGCGCCGCCAGCCCCAGCGGATTGTCGGTCGCCGCGTCGCTCCAGATCCCACGCCGCGCCGTGCCACCGCCCGCGCCTGGGCCGGTGAGCGCGCCCGCAAAGGCCGACTCTCCTTCCGGATTGATCACCGGGTCCAGTATCGCCGCGAAGTCCGCCTCCACCGTGCCGGGAGCGAAGTCCCGCGTTTGGGCCAATGTCATCAACGGCATCGGACCGGAGATTTCGCGAAAGAAATACGCCGAGCCGGAATTGTTGCCCAAATCATCATCCTGAATCGATCCGATCAAGGCCTGATTCCCACACAGGGCCACACTCGATCCAAAATAATCATCCGATGCGCCGTCCGCTGCGGTCAACTTGGTAAGCTGCTTTCCACTGGCCAGATCAAAAACATAAGCCGAACCCGAAAACGCACCCGTGTCGCCATCCCATTGTGCCCCGATCAGCGCCAGATTTCCGCTCAGGGAAACACTGAAGCCGAAAGAGTCTGATGCCGCGCCGTCGTCGGCTTCCAATTTCGCCAATTGGTTCCCGGAGCGGACGTCGAAGACATAAGCCGCACCCGAGCCCGCCACCAGGCCATCGCTGAATCGCGAACCTATCAGGGCCACGTACCCCATCAGAGAGACGCTACTGCCGAAATCATCTCCTGACCCACCATCGGTGGCAGACAAT
>JAGRPB010000148.1 GCA_020439945.1 Verrucomicrobiia bacterium | reverse complement strand
CGGGAATCGGCGAAGTCGAGTCAAAGGCTTTCGATGCTTACCTCGGCAAGGAATACGAGGAGGCGATCAAGTCCTATCGCGAGGAGATCGAAACGACCGATCCCGGGAAACAACGGGCCTGGCTGAATCTCGGACTCGGATCCGCGGCTTACAAAGCGGGAGATCTGGCGCTCGCCAAGGAAGCCTTCAGCCGCACCCTGACCGAGAGCCATGGCGAGATCTCCCAGCGCGCCTTCTACAACCTCGGCAATGCCCTCTACCGGCAGGGCCAGGAATTGCTGGCCAAGAACGCGCATCCGAAAAACCCCGCCATCGCCAAGGACGACGCGACGAAGGCGGCGATCGCTGAGCAATGGCAGGCGGCACTCGAAAATTATCAGTCCGCGCTGGCGTTGAACGCCAACGACGAGAACGCGAAATACAACTCCAATATCGTGAAACAGCGGCTCGAGTTGCTGAATCAGCCACCTCCGGAAGAGGAAAAACAGGATCAGGAGGACGAGGAGCAGGACAAGGACCAGCAACAGGATCAGCAGCAACAGGACCAACAAAACCAGCCACAACCCGATCAGGGCCAACCCGACCAGCCTCCGCCGGGCGACCAGCCCCCGGATCCTCAACAGCAGAAACCGGACGAACAGAACCCCGAGGATCAGCCGCCCCAAAGTCCCGAAAATCCCCAGGATCCCGGGCAACCGCAGGGTCAGCCCGACCAACCGCCGCAGCAGCAACCGCCTCCGCCCCCACCCGAGATGCCCGACGGCGAACTGGAGAGCAAGCCTCAGGAAACTGCGGACCAGCCTCAACCCGGTTCCCCCCAGGAAAAGGAAGTGAATTCCGAAACCGGATTCTCGCCCGAGGAAGCCCGCCAGATGCTGCGGACGCTTTCTGACGAGGACTCGGACGTCCGTCCCCCCATTCGCATGCCGATCCAGGCCGAGAAATACAAGAACTGGTGAATCGGTCGACAAGCCGTCCGGTTTGCGGGTATGCTCCCCCTCATTTTCCCCCCATGGCCGTCTCTCGCTCCAGATTCCTCGTCACCACGCTGTTGGCAACGGCATTCGGCGCGATCAGCCTCACCGGCTCCGCCCAGCAATCTTCCATCGCCGTCGACGCGGTGATGATGAGCGAACGCATTCCGGTCGGTGAACAGACCTCGATGGTGGTGCGGGTCGCCAACGGAAAACCGGAAGCGCTCCCGGATTCGGTCCCGGTCACCGGCCTGGAGATCACCCGCTCCCCGCGCGTCGAACAGAAATACAGCTTGGGAACCGGCGGCAACCAGAGCGAGTACCAGTTTTACTACACGGTCACCAGCACCCGGGCGGGCCAGTATGTCATCCCTTCCATCACCGTTCGCGTGGAGGGCAAAGACTACGTCACCAAGCCGCTTTCGCTGAATGTCTACGAGCGCGATCCGAGCGATCCCGCTCTGGATGCGTCGCGCCCGTATTTCGCCAACCTGACCACGCCGGAACGCGAGGTTTACGCCGGCCAGATGACTCCGTTCGACCTCGATGTCTACGTTCGCGGCGCCCGAAGCATCAACGACATGGGGCCTCCCATGATGCGTCACGAATCGATCGTGATCGATTTCGACCGCAACTACCAACTCGACATGGTGGAACTCGACGGCATCCAGTTCACCACCGCCCAGCGCCCCGGTTTTTTCTTCGGTCTCACACCCGGCACCTACACCATCGGTCCGGCGGAGGTGAAGGTCGCCATGATCGACGAGTCGTCGCCATTCGGGAGAATGCCCGGATTCTTTCACAGCTTTGTCGCCAAAACCCTGCGCAGCAACCCGCTCGAAATCGTGGTCAAGCCCCTTCCCGCTACCGGGCGCCTCTCGGGATTCGCCGGTGCGGTCGGAGATTTCGAGGTGAAGGTCACCGCCTCTCCCACCGAACTTACCGTGGGCGATCCGATCTCGCTGGAGTTCACCGTCACCGGTCCCGGTAACTACGAAACCTTGCAGGCGCCCAACATGGCCTTGGGAAATGCCTCGAAATGGCGCTCCTATGAGGCCCGCAAGATCGTCGATCCGGCGGAAACCTCGAACGGCGTCAAATCCGGACGCGCCACTTTCTCCCAGATCGTGATGCCCCAGGAGCAGATCGCCGAGATTCCGCCCTTCGAACTGGTGTTCTTCAATCCCGAAACCGAGACCTACCAGAGCCGACAAACCGATCCCATTCCGGTCAGGATTTCGCCCGACACCCGGGTGGCCACTTCGGCTCCGGCCGGCATGAACATCCCCGGAAGCGATCAGAACGCGGGCGGCGGCGGCGGCGGTTCATTCGCGGTTCCCGTCGAAGCCGCCGCAACGCCGAAAGCGAGCTTCAACGACGTCGTCCAACTCCCGTCGATGGATCCCAACTGGCGAAAGGCACCCGTCATCGTCACCGCGCGACCCATTTTCTGGATCGGACAAATCATTCCCGCCCTGGCATTGTTCAGCCTCCTTGGTTTTGGCGTCGCCCGACGTTTCCGCGAGAAAAAAGCCAAAACTCCGACCGACAAATCCGTCCCCTTCAAGACGGCCCGAGCCGCCGTGACAAATTCCCCGAACCGCAGCGGCTTTTACCGTAATATACTCGCCGCTCTCAACAGCTGGGATCGCGAAATCAGTTCATCCGCCAGAAAAGAACTCCCGGAATCACTGGCCGCCGCCCACGACGCTCTCCGGAGTCGCGCCCAGTGGCTCGTTTACGGTGCCGGAGGGGATGAACAGGCTCGTCCCCTGGAGCCGTCGGAAAAAGCCGAATGCCTCAAGATCCTTGACGCGCTGGGCGATCAACTGAACTAGGTTCGCCCCTGATTTTCGATTGATGACCGTCCTCGCCCGCATGTCCCGGATCGCCGTCCTTTTTCTGGCGCTCTCAAGTTTCTTGTCCGCCTTCGCGCGCGCGGCCAGCGATCCCGATGTCACCTTCATGGGCGGCAACCGGGCCTACGAGGACGGACGCTTTGCCGATGCCGAGCAGGTTTACCGCTCGCTGACCGAAGAAGGCTACGTGTCCATCGAACTGTTCCTCAATCTCGGCAACGCCCTCTATCGGACCGATCGACCAGGCGAAGCGGCGCTCTGGTACCGACGCGCGCTCGAACTCGATCCCCGCTCGGCCGAGGCCAGGCAAAACCTGCAGGTGGTGAAAAACCTCACCGGCTACCACGAGTTCGAACTCGACGGAGCCGATGCCTGGCTCGCGCGGTTGTCTCCCGGCGAGATCGTCGCGGTATTGTCGACCGGATGCTGGATTGCCCTCCTCGCTCTCGTGGCAGCCTTTCTCCTGCCTCGCCTTCGCGACTGGCGTCCCCTCCTTTTCGTCGTTGCCGGTTTGTCGCTCGCCACCGCCGGGCTCTCGACCTGGGGCCTGATCCGGCAACAGAAACAGGTCGACACCGATGATCTCGCCATCGTCATCGCCAACGAATCCGCCGCCCTGGCGGGCAATTTCCCCGACGCGGAAAAAGTCGTTGATCTGCCTCCCGGTTCCGAGCTTCAGATCCTGCAACGGCGCGGCGCCTGGACGTATGTCGCCATCCCGCCCGACCTCCGGGGTTGGGTGAAAAGCGACGCCATCGGCGCGGTCCGCTGGTATGGCCCCCACGCGGCTCCTTCGCTCGATCCCGAATTGGCCAAGCGATCGCCGTAGTCGGCGGACCGCAGCCTTTCCCTATCAAAACCGCCCCGCCGCGTTTCCTCCCCCCATGTCACGCGCCTCCACCAAAGGAATCTTCTGCCTGGAAGGAGACTGGGATCGCGATCTCCGGACCACGATCACCGTCCTGCCCTTCCTCGAGTTGCTGGCCCAGGTCAATCGGCCACCCATTCCCTCCATTCGGCGCGACATTGGCACCGCGACCGAGATGGAATACTACCTCAAGAAGTGGTGCCAGAAACGCTACGCTCGCTTTCCGATTCTCTACCTCGGATTTCACGGCGACCCCGGCGTTCTCTACCTTGGCGGCGATCGCCGCGCCACCGTCGATCTCGATTGGCTGGAGGAATCCCTCGCCGGAAAGTGCAAAGGCCGCCTCATTCACTTCGGTTCCTGTGGCACGCTGGCGACCCACGGTCGTCGGCTGAATCGCTTCCTTCGCGTCACCGGCGCCGTCGGCGTTTGCGGCTACAAAGTCGACGTCGACTGGCTCCTCGCGGCCGCCTTTGAAATCATCCTGCTCGGCGTGATCCAGCAATTCTCCCTGACCCGTTCCGGCCTCGCCGCCGTCGATCGTCGCGTCCGCCGCGAAGCCGGCGGCCTCACCAAGGATCTCGCCTTCCGGATGGTCGTGGCTCCCCGAAAACGCAATTGATTCCCCCTGGAGAACCAAGGTAGGCGATTGAATCGATGGACCTGTTGTTCGACTAGAGAAAAGCGGGTCGATCGCCGCGCGGCATCTCTTCGGTGGGAATTTTGGTTTCGTCCGCTGGGTGAGGCCGTTCGGGCTCTTCTTCGGGAACCGGGCGGACGGACTTCTTCTCGGGCAAGGGCAGCGGTGCGGAATTGGCGGACGCCGGTTCTTCTTCAGTCAACGATGATGGCTGGGCGGGAGATTCGCTGCCGATCGAATCAGCGGCCGCCATCGATTTCTCCTCGCCCCGGGCTTCGACCAACCGAGCCCATGCCAGGCCGAGATACTCGTGGAATGCGGTGTTGGTCATCCAGAGACTTTCCACCTTGGGAATGAAATACTCGGGCTGGTAGGGCGATTCGTCCCCGAATCTGGGCCAGACCCAGAGATCGCACGAGGCGGGGACGGGATCGTACCCACCCGCCTCGAACAGCGCCATCGCCCGAGGCATGTGAGTGCCCGAGGTAACCAGGAAAAACCGGGAATCGCCGATGATGGGCCTGAGAAAGCGCGGGTGATCCTCGGTATCGCGAGATTCGCTCTCGCCGACGATCCGCTCTTTGGCGACGCCGAGATCGATGGCGGACTCGGTCATGGCTCGGACCTCCTCCGGTTGGCCGGTGAAAACGACGGTGGCCTTGGGGAAAAGTCGCGCCAGCCGCACGCCCTCATTGACTCGCGCCAACGCGGCAAAGGTGAGCTGGGAGGTGGCCGGTTTGCCAGGATCGAATCGCTCACCACCCGCGAGCACCACGATGTAGTCCGGCGCCACTTCGGCGAGCTGACGATCGGTCAATTGATCGAGCTTGGGCGGGGGATACTGTTTTTCCAGCCCGAAAACCAGGGGCTCCGCGACTGGCTTGATACTGGCGAGGAAGAGGAAAAACACGCCGCAGATCACGGCCGCGACCCCCCAGTCTCCCGAGGCTTTCTTGAGCCAGGCGATGAATTTCCCCGGTTTTTTCCGGCGTCGGCGACGTGAAAAACCGATCATGACCACCCCGAGGACGATCAGCTCCATGGCGATCGTCAGAGGGTGGATGTAGATGGAGAGGCCTTTTTTGAAAATGAACCAGAAGTCCATCGGCGTGTTTCGGAGGGAAAAGGAAGGAGAGGCTGGAGCAAACAAGGACGTCGCCGTCGCCTCTTTCAGAAAATAACGACAGCCACACCGATTTGCGAGTCCCGTTCTCTCATTTTCGGGAATTACCGTCGAGGAGACTCTCGGCGCGATCCCGGACCGGGCGTTTTTAGCCAATACATAACTCCCGAAACAGCAACGGGCTCTCTCACCATCTGGCAAGAGAGCCCGTCACTCCGGAAGCAACAACTCGATCTTCTCCCCCGATCCAACCAACGAAGAAGCGATCGCGCCGCAATTAATTCTGTAATTATGGTAATTATAAAAAGGCGGTCCAGCAAGCTTTTTCCGAAAGAATTTTTGACCGCCATTTCAGCCGTCGATCTTCCACGGCTCGAACTCCCTTCATCGCGTGGCTTTGACTTTGATCCCAACCTGCGGAAAGTTCCCGGCCCAGCCCGCATTTCTGAAACTACCTAGCCATATCAACGTCCAGACGCATGAGCGATTCCGAAAACTCCCCCTTCAACGCTGAATCCCCTTCTCCCTCCAGTTCGCGCCGCGAGTTCATTGCCAAGACCGGCACCGCCGCCGCCGCTGTGGGTGCTGCTTCCTCGATTGCTTTTCCGAGCGTCACTTTCGGGCAGGAGGACAAGAAGAAGCTCAAGGTCGGCCTGATCGGCTGTGGTGGTCGTGGAACGGGCGCCGCCGCCCAGGCGCTGGCCGCCGACGACAACGTGGAACTGCACGCGATGGGCGATGTCTATGAGGACAAGGCGCTCACCCAGCTCCGCGTTCTGGCCCGCGACCGCAAATCGGCCGCCAAGATCGGCGCCGACGTCCAGAGCACCAAGCACGTTTTTGGCGGGCTCGACGCCTACCAGAAGGTGATGGACACGGGGGTCGACATCGTTCTCCTGACCACCCCTCCCGGTTTCCGGCCCATCCATTTCAAGGAAGCGATCAACCGCGGTATCCACGCCTTCGTCGAAAAGCCCTGCGCCACCGATGTCGCCGGCGTGATGGATTTCCTGGAAACGGGCAAGATCGCGAAGGAAAAAGGCATCTCGGTACTTTGCGGCTTCTGCTACCGCTATTCGGATCACGGCCGCGAGCTTTTCGAGCAACGCCTGCCCGACGGTGCGATCGGCGCGATCCGCGCGGTGACGTCGAACTACTTCGCCAATATCGTGAAGCCAATGCCGCCCGAGGAGGATCGTCCCGCCGGCATGAGCGATACCCAATGGCAGATCAAGAACTGGTACAATTATGCCTGGCTGAGCGGCGACGGCTACGTCGAGCAGGCCATCCACAAAGTCGACAAGATGGCGTGGCTGATGGGCACGATGTCCGGAAATCCCAAGCCGACTCCGGTGGCCTGCTATGCCCAGGGCGGTCGCCAGCGGCCCAACAATGTCTGCAATACCTTCGACCACTACGCGGTCACCTATGAATGGGAAAACGGACTGCGCTACAACATCAAGTGGAGCCAGTATGGCGCCGGTGTCTACAAGGACGACAAGGACTACATCGTTGGTGAAAAGGGCGAGGCCGAGTTCGACATCAGCGGCGCCACCATCACCGGACCGAATGCCTGGACCTGGCGCAAACCCCGCACCGGTGCCCGGAACATGTATCAGACCGAGCACGACGAGTTCTTCGCCGATCTCCGGGCCGGCAAACGCCACGCCGATGAGGAATGGGTCGCCCACAGCACCCTGCTGGGCCTGATGGGGCGCATGGCCGCCTACACCGGCAAGCGAATCACCTGGGACGAAGTCATCAAGAGCAACGAGAAGCTCGTGCCGGAAACGATCGACTGGGAAGCCGACCTGCCGGTTCGCCCCATGCCGATCCCAGGGGTGGCGGAAACCCAGAGTGCCTGATTCAACAAGCCAGTTCCGCTGACTGACCAGCCCTTTTTACCCACATCTCAAGACGGGGCGTTTCCGAAAGGAAGCGCCCCGTTTTCTTTTGGTATTAACCCTGGTAAGAAGATGAGGATGAGCTCGAACTGGAACTCGACGAGTTCGGGCCGTAGGCCGATGACGATGAACTCGAAAAGTGAGGCGCCGATGAACTGCTCGAGGAAAACTGGGAACTCGAGGATGAAGAATCCGGCTGACTGGAAGACGAGGACGAGTAATTCGGGTAGGAAGAGGAAGAAGATGACGAATCCATGATTTCGGGAACGGTTTGAGTGTGAATGAACGGTCGGAGCCTGAAAAGACACTAACGAAATTGGGAAAGAGGTCAATCAATCTCCGTCTTCCTCACCGGATTCGCCGAAAGTTTCCGGTCGTAGGGAATTTTCGGGAGACTTCGGTAGAGGCGGAAACCCGAATGTGGCTCCACAAATCCGGTATTCAGATCCCGCGCCATTGAGTAGTCGCTTCGATGGACGGCGTTCTTCGTGGAGAGAAAAATCGATCCCCCACCGGTGAGGAAGAACATTTCGCCGTCCGATTTTTCCAACTCTCCCACGTGGCAGCGTTCGCCGACGTTTCCCAGCATATCGAACAATCCGAAGTCGTTCGGTTTCAGCAATCCCACCCGCGACGTCAGCATTTTTTCCGACCGTCGTTCCGCCCAGGCATAGCGATCGAGCAGTTCGTCACTGTTTCCGAAAAACCTGTCCGTGTTTGCTCCCGCCCGACCGGCCCAGCGGTTTTCCAGGATATCACCCAAACGGTAACCGCGTCGCGAATAGAAATCCGGCGCCTTCACGAAATGGTTCTCATCGTTCTCGATATAGCACCAATCCTCCGCCGGAATGCCCTCCCTCTCGGAAACCCAGTTCGCATACCGCATCATGTCGTCGAGACACAGCCCGATGATCGGCGCTCGATCGAAAAGACTCTCGGTACCTTCGCGCCGACGCCTGCCCACACAGAGTTCGTAGTCGTGAACAGTGACCTCACACTGACCCACCGCGAAACGTATCGGAAGATCCACGAAATAAGACGCTCCCTGGGGTATGTCGATGATTGAAAACTCCATTCCCAGGGAATTCACCAACCAGTGTCGGTGGATGGGGGCGTCCCACGGATCCGGCGTCAACGGGGGGACGTCGATCCCCCACTTACCCATCAACCATTGCACGGTGGCATGCACCCCGGCGTCCGGATTTTCACAAAACTGCTCCACCAGCCATTCCGGGAAGGTTTCGGATTCATCTTCCGGAAATTGCCGCATCTGATACTGCCCCAAAGAAAGCAGAACTCCCTGCTTACGAGATTCGGGAATATCCTCCAACCGCGCCTGGCGAATCAGGGCGGCGGGACTCACCCCCACCTCGGCCACGGTTTCGATCAGGAAACTTCGCAGCGTGGGCTGCGGGCAATGATCGAACAGCTTCCAAACCGGCGAGCTGAGAATCGGCGCCTCCCCACTCCATCTCAACAGCATGGAAGCCCGACGAGCCCCTTCCTCAGCCAGTTCTTCGCTCATTTCGAGGCCACTTTCGAGCAATCTCAAATCTTCCTCCAACTCGGCTTCGTAGTAGGTCCGCTCCGTTTCGGCGTAGGGATCCAAGGCGCGGGCGACCACATCAAGGTCGGACAGATTCGCCTGATAGAGGAATCCGCGGAGACTTTCGGGAGAATCGTCGAGAAATCCCGTCAGGGCGACGAGCGTCGCCCGGGAATCATCCGCGTCGCCCCAGGATTCAAACTCCGCCCTCAAAAAAGGCGTTACTCGATCTCCGAGCGGATTCAAATGCTCCGTCCAGAGTGGAATTTCCCCGATGGGGGCAGAAATCAACCAACGACAGATTTCCTCCTCGGTGCCATTCCACTGGGGACTGTCAGGCTCGATTCGGGAGAGAAAGGCCGCCAATCTCAACTTCTCGGAAGCCGCCGCGTTCGCGCGACGAAGTCGTTCCCAGGCCTTTGGCCCATTGGACTCCCGCCGCCGGGCGAGCGCGTTCACCATCACCGTCACCGCTCCGGCCCGGACATCACAAAGTCGATCCAGAAGGTAATCGTCGTGAGTCGGCGAGGACTCGGAAAGCAGCAATCTCGCGTTGAGAGTTTCGTCTTCGGAAACTTCTCCCGCCTCCATTCGCTCGCGAACCTCATTGACGATCCTCGGGGAAAGTTCCGGGTAGCGCAGCCGAAATCCGGCAATCTTTTCGGTCTGACCGCGAAGTAGCTCATCCGTCCGGAATTTGACCCGGTCGTCGTTCAACTTCCAGGCGACCACGGAGGCAGCGAGGCAACTCAGAAAAACCGCCTGCCCCAGAGAACGCAAGTGTTGCCGTCCCGCGGCCTTCATCAGATCGGCCTCGGTCCGGCTCCATCGACGACGCGGCACTCCCCATCGTATCCGAATCCATTCGATGAGTTTTGGCAGGTGACGCCGATCGTGTTCCCGACGCCAGGCACCCGCCAACTCCTGCAATCGCAATCGGCTCCGGCCGCGCCAATTGGCACGCTTGCCCTCGTAAAGCCAGGCTCTCAACGCGGGCACCAGATAATCGTGGGAAAGCTGGTAACGGCGCATCTCCGGATCCGTTGCGCGGTCGGCTATCGCACCTTCCGGTTCCCGGTCGACCTCGGCATCAAAAGGCGTCACCAACCGGAGATCCTGATCCAGGACTTTCAGGGTCGATTCGAATTTCTTCGGACTGACATCGAGGTCCGCGCGTCGCCGCAACTCGGCCACGGTCAGGGGACTTGATTTCAGGGTTCCGCTTCCCGGTGGCAGCAAGGCCTCGAGAATCGCCCGGGCCGTCTTTTCGAGACTGCGATAGTGTGGATGAGCCGCTTTCCGCGAAAGCATCGCATCCAGGAAAACGACGCCGACCGCGGTGGCGCCGCCTCGCGCGCGATAGGCGCTCCCCTCCCAGGGCATGTTCCGCGCCATCTCCGCGAACAGCGCCAATTGCAGCGGAAGGATGCGTCCGTCCTCACCTTCCATATCGTCCAGAGCCGCCTCCACAAAGGCATCGCCGACCGGATCGCCGCCATCGGGACGCACCTTCGCGCTGGGAAGACATTTGAACGCTTCACCGAATTCCCGAAGAACCCGACTCGCGTGCTGGCGATCGAAAAGCTCCATCGCTCCCGCGTTGCGAGCGTGAAGCAGCTCGACGTCGAGATCGCCCATCAGTTCGCCCATGGCCATCCAGAAATCATCCCGCACCGAGAGGATGACCTGGACGCGGTTGCCGTCCGCCTGTCGCAACGCGGTGATCAGTTCCTCATCCTCCCGATCTCCGGAACGACGATGGAGCCATTGCTCGAACTGGTCGATCACGATCAGCAGCTTATGTCCCTCGGGCAGGCCCCCGCCCTCGCGAATGAACCTCAACACACTGGAAATCTCCGCCACCACCTCCGTCGTCCGACTTTCGGACTCAACCTCATCCGAATCCTCATCCATCCCGGATTCCGAAAGCGCCATCCGCAACATCGCCACGGGATCGCGGCGCACCTGCCGCTTTATCTCTTCTTTCCCGATCTCGCGACGCAAGCCCGGCACCTGACTCAGCACCCGGTCCCGCAGCATCCCCCCCAAATCACCCGACCCGGCCTGCACGACGATGGGCTCCACGGAGTCCGGCAATCGGGGAAGCAAGCCGGCGGAAAGAAACGAACTTTTTCCGCTGCCCGACGGTCCGTAGAGAACCCCGATCCGAAATGGGTCGCGGGTTTCCGTCACGCCACGCAGCCAGAATCTCAGGGACTGGGGCACGCCGAACTGATCGCGCGCGCCCGGCAACAAACGCGGGTAGAAATCGGCGTCCTCCTCGCCAAAAGCCCGCAACCCTTTCGGCATCGGACCCGCGTTCTCCGCCTTCGTCGCGACGGTCTGCGCCTCTTCGCGAATCCGATGAAGAAACACCCTGAGTTCCTCCGCCACCTCGCCAGCGGTCGGATAACGATCCGCGCTACGCTTCGCCAGCATCTTCAGGCAAATCTGGCTCAGTGATTTGGGTATGTCTCGATTTCGTTTCTGCGGAGACTCCGCCTCGTGCATCATCGACGCCGCCTGCTCGATCAGTTCTTCGTCGCTTCCCGAGAAAGGCAGAGTCGCCGTCAACATCTCGAACAGCACCACTCCGAGACTGAAAAGGTCGGACCGCTCATCGACGAGGTGACTTTCGCCGCGAGCCTGCTCGGGACTGAGATAGCCCGGCGTGCCGATGATCCGGCCCGCCGCCTGGACCGAGCCGAATATCGCCACGGCTGTCCCGAAATCGATCAGGACCGGATCCCCGTCCGCACTTCCCTCCAGGATGATATTTCCCGGTTTCACGTCGCGGTGAATCACCCCGCGTTCGTGGGCGTAGGCGAGGGCCTCCGCCATGCTCCTCGCGATTTCCGCGGCCCGCTCCGGGGCCAGCGCCCCTGACTCCGCGATGATGTGGGCCAGCGTCGGTCCCTCGATGTAATCCGACGCGAAATAGTCTCGGCCGTCGTCTGTCGGACCCGCCTCAAAAATCTTCACGATTCGCGGATGTCGCAGCTTCGCCAGCGCACGCATCTCGTCCAGGGGCACCGGCGCGTCCTCGTGGTCGGACCTGCGGACGATTTTCAACGCCACCTCGCGTTGCAACAGACCATCCCGCGCCAGAAAAACCTCTCCGAAGCCTCCCCCGCCGAGTTTCCGAACCATCTCGAATCGCTCGAAGCCGAGGGATTCTCCGGGGGAAGGCGTCCCGGAGTTCCCTCCCTCAGCGGACCCGTCTTCCTCCGAAGAATCCGCGTCTGTGTCGTCAATTTTCATCGAGAATCCGCCTCCGAACACAGGGCCGGCGGCCGAGTATAGCGATTCTTCAGGCGGACTTCCAGCAATGTTGGGACTTTCCGATGGCACGTTTCCTGGCGAAATCCGGCCACGGAAATCGCTTGCACCGCCGCCGGCCCTCGGGGACGATGGCCGCCGTGAAAGCCCTCCGCATTGTTCTCTGGCTCGTCATCGGCGTCCTCCTGATCGGGAATGCCTATCATTTTGCGAAATACGACTCCATCGGTCTATTCGAATGGTCGGCCCGGCGAAGTGGTGACGGCATGAGCATCGTCCGCACCGCCGCGATTCCTCCCGCCGCCGGCAATGCGGAAACGCCCGCGGAAACGGATCCGAAAATCGAAACGACGACCGCCCCCGAGGTCACCACCATCGCTCCCGAAGTCGCGAAAGCCGCGGCACCCAAGCCCGAAAAGAAGCCGGAACCTCCCAAGGATCCGAATCTCCACGTCCTGTTCGACGGAAAGAAGCTGGGAAAATGGGAGCCCATCCAGTTCGGTGGCGAAGGAGAAGTCCAGGTGAATGAAAAAGGCGCCATTGAGTTCGATTTCGGCGCCATCATGACCGGCGTCAAATGGTCGGAGGAACCGCCCGCCACGTCGAACTACGAGATCGAGCTCGACGCCATGAAACTCGACGGTAACGATTTTTTCTGCGCCCTGACCTTCCCGGTCAAGGATACCCACGCCACCTTCGTCATCGGCGGCTGGGGTGGCGGTATCGTCGGCATTTCCAGTGTCGACGATCTCGATGCCTCGGAAAACGAAACCATGAACGTCGAGGGATTCGAAAACGATGTCTGGTATCACATCAAGGTCCGCGTCACCGACGAAAAGATCGAAGCCTGGATCGATGATCGCCAGATGGTCGACCTCGAACTCGGCGACAAGAAAATCAGTCTCCGCCCCGGTGATATCGAACTTTGCGTTCCCGTCGGTATCGCGAGTTTCATGACCCGCGCCCAGTACCGGGACATCACCTGGCGCGACCTCAAGTGACCGCCCCTCCTCCGGCACGCTTCCGGGCCAGGATCACGTAACGCCCTTTCTCGCGGCCGCCGGCCGGCAGTTCCAGCCAGTCGGCTTTCACGATCTCGAAACCGACCCCGCTGACCAGGGCCCGCATCTCATCGGGCGGAAAGGAGTCGTAGGAAAACTCGACACCGAACATCGTGTCGGTAAACGGAGGATTGGCTGAACCGCCAGAAGTTACCGCCATCCAGCCATCCGGTCTCAAGGCTCGATGCAGATTCTCGAGAACGCGGCGATGAACCTCGCGTTTCAGGAAAAACAGCGCGTCCCAGCAAATCGCCACTTCGAAATCGCCCACCTCTGGATCGCTGAACTCAAACTCCACCAGGTCGCCATACCGCCATTCCGCGCCATCGGCACCCAAACGCTGCTTCGCGAGTTTCAGGAGCGACACCGACTCGTCAATTCCCAGCACCCGATGCCCCGCATCGAGAAACATTTTCGCGATCGGTCGGCCCGTTCCGCATCCCAGATCGAGCACGCGACTCTTCGGCGGCAGACTGCTGAGAATTTGATCGAAAATCGCCTTCTCACCCGGACGAAAATCAGTTCGCAGGTTGTTCCAATCTCGAGCGATCCGGTCGTAGGGCGTTTCCATCGAGGATCGATTCAAGGCGAAAAGAGAACGACCGGCAACCGTCCATTTCGGCGACGCGGCGCGTAACCCGGAATGTCATGCCCAGAAACATTCTCATCGCCGGAGGGAACTCCGGAACCGGCCTCGAACTCGTGAAATGGCTGCGCCAACAGGACGACACCCGCGTCTTCTGCGCCGTTCGCCATCCCGGTCCGCTTGAGGAGATGGATGATGTCGAGACTTTCGCTTTCGAAGCGACCGATCCCGAAACCGATCTGAGGGGTATGCCGGACACCTTGGACGGATTCGTCTACTGCCCCGGGTCGATCACCCTGAAGCCGTTTCACCGGCTCACCGATG